>JAHIOW010000011.1 GCA_018895075.1 Candidatus Omnitrophota bacterium
GAGGCGATTGAGATAAAGTAGTTATCCCTGCCTGCGGCAGGCAGGCTTGTTGTTTTTAAGCCTCTGCCCGCAGGGCAGATTTTCCTTGACAAAAGAACGGGGGGGTGATATAAAGGAACAAGTAAGAGAAATTAAGGTGACCGGCACTGGAGGTTTGTCTCTTAGCAGGCAGGTGTAAGAAGAGGTTAGCAGTTATAAAAGTTATATAATTATTCTAATAAGAGGCAAAGAAAGTAGTGCGCAAGGGTCAATCTTACCTTAGAAAGGAGGGAGTTTTAAAATGAGAAGAGGCTTTACACTCGTAGAAATCATGATTGTTGTAGCTATTATTGCCTTATTGGCGGCAATAGCCATACCCAACCTTTTACGGGCAAGGGTAACTGCTAATGAAGCAGCAGCCCAGGCAACATTAAGGACTATTTCTACAGGAGCAGAGACATATGCCAGCTCAAGCAATGGAAGTTATCCTGTAGGTGCTGATTTAACTTGGGCAACAGGCGCAAGTCCTAAGTATCTTAATGAGGATTATACTGGCGCAGCCAGGCAAGGTTATACCTTTACATTTGTCGGTACAGTTGCGGGTTACACTGCCACGGCTATACCTGTTACCCTCAATACCACGGGTACCAAATCTTTTTCAGCGTGTACAGGCGGAATATTAAAGGAACTAGCTGGGGGTGTAGCACCTGCTTGTCCATAAGGTAAGTTCAATTTTTACCTTTCCCGCACCTAACTGTGTTTGTTAGGTGCGGGTTTTTTTATATATAATTTTCCTTGCGCAAGCGTTTTTTTATGTTAAAATTTAATAAGCAACTTAAGATTAAGATAAAAATAATATAGAATAATGAAAGATATCCGGGCGCGAAGTTACGTGGCTATAATGGTGAGTATTGCTATTGCCGCCCTTATTTTAAGAATTACGGCTAAGCAGATAATAACCGTAAATATCTCCCAGAATGAGTCAGGTGCCCTTACGACCCTAAAATTAATTTCTGCGGCATTAGAAAGTTATGCCAAGGGCAACAACAATATTTTTCCCTCCGGATTATCCGTATTAGTACAGACTGCGCCTCGTTATCTGGATAAAGACTACATTTCCGAATCCCCTATAAAAGGCTATAATTATAATTGCTCAACTCTTCAGCCTTCTGTATATAGTTGTTCTGCGATTCCCGTTAAATGTAATGTGAGCGCAAAGAAAGTTTACACTGTTAATACCGGCGGTCTATTGCTTTCTGAGGAATGTAGCAAGAAGGATTAAATATGAGGAGATTTTTTACCCGCAGGGGTTTTACTCTGCCAGAGTTACTGTTGGCCGCAGCAATTTTGGTTTTTGTAATGTGCGGTATTCTTGCAACTTATATTAGTTGTTTCGAATTAATTTCTACTTCCAAGAATTTGACCCTGGCGATAAATGCCGCGCAAAGACAAATTGAGGAGATATACGATTACAACTTTTCCCAGATTCATGCTGATTACGATAATCAAACTTTTACTGTTGATGAAATATCCGCTGGTGATAGCAGGGGAATAATTTATGTAGACGATTCTAATCCCGACCTTTTAGAAGTAACTATAAGTGTTTGTTGGCGCCAGCGCGGTAACCGGATAATTGGAGAGGACCTGGATCTGGATGGTGTCCTTGACCCAGGCGAAGACTTCTTAGTTGCAAATAATAGGATAGATTCACCGGCGCAATTAGTTACTTTAATTACTCCCAGGTAAAACCTTATGAAAGGATTTACACTAGTTGAGATTCTGATAAGTATATTTATTTTTTCTTTAGTCTTTATGGCGATGTTTATGCTTTTATCTGGAGGACAAGCCTCTTTCTATACAGGCGATGCTCAAGTAGAGCTCAATCAAGGTTTAAGGAATGCCTTAATTACCATGAATAGAGAGCTGCGTCAAACTAGGTCTACAGAAATAAATGGCGTGCCTGCTGATGATAATTTTTATACTAGCGTAACCTTTAGGGTGCCAGAGGATGTAGATGGCGATGGCGATGTTATTGATGCATCAGGAAGTATGGAATGGTCAGGCAACATCAATTACGCATTAAATGCAGATAATCAGATTATCCGTTTGGTTCAAGCAGACCAGTCAATCCTGGCCAATAATATTTCCAGTCTGCGATTTAGGCGCTTTGCAGGAAATCTCGATGTCATCCAGATACATATAACTGCCCAGAAGGCCACAGCATTGGGAAGAAGCTTAGAGTCCAGTATTATGTCTTCTATTAAGATGAGAAATTAAAGGAGTACGTTAATGTTAAAGATAAATTTTAAGATTAAGAATGAAAAAGGCATAATATTAATTACTTCTTATTTAGTAATTACGGTACTGCTTACCTTTAGTTTAATATTCGTTAACCGCAGTGTAAACGAACAAAATATTGCTAGGAGACAGAGGGATCTTGCTGCCACGTTTTATCTTGCAGAGGCAGGGTTGGCTCGGGGGCTTAACTGGTTGAGGAATCAGGCTCAGCCTCCCGCAGGGACAGCGGCGTTTGATCCCTTGGCAGGGGCACAAGATTTAGGGGCAGGCACATATACTATTTCTATTGATCCGGATGATGCCAACCCAGGTAATAACTTAAAGAGATATAAGATTATATCTAACGCTGCGATAGGAGGCGTAACTGAGCAATTAGTCAATGAGGTCCAGACAGACAGTTATGCCCGTTACGCATATTTTACAGATACAGAACATTTTCGTTGGTTTGGTTGGTTTAGGGTTCCGGTGTGGTTTATCGGAGGTGATACAATAGAAGGGACTACGCAGAGTAATAGCCATTTTCACATCAGACACAACCCGGGATTTACGGGTTTGGTGAGGTCTGCAGATAATTTCACTACCTTTTATAATAACGGTAATCCCATCGATAGTGCCAACCCCAGTAATCCAGATATAGATGTACCGGATTTTCAACAAGGTCTAGACTTAGGAGTTGATCCGCTTAATATGCCTAGCAAGGCCCTGGATCTAAGGGTTGCGGCAGTTCAAGCCGGGCTTCATCTCAATGGTTCTACGACTGTAGTCTTAAATGCTGATGGGACAATGAATGTCACCAATAGCCAACAAGGATGGGATGACGAGAATATGCCTCTACCTGGTAATGGCGCACTTTTTGTTACCGGAGGTAATCTTACTGTCTCAGGTACCTTAGATGGTCGACTGACTATGGGTACAAACAGAGATGTCATTGTTGCCAATAGTATTACCTATAGCGATGATCCACGGGATAACCCTCCTCAGGATCCTTCTGATGATATGCTGGGTTTAATTGCCGAGAGAGATGTGGTTATAAGTCAAGATGCACCTGATAATGTAACGGTCGAGGCCAGTATTATGGCTTTAGGTGATTCTTTTACTGTCGAGGACTGGTGGGGGGGAGACCCTAAAGATACCTTGACGGTTTATGGAGGTATTATTCAAAATGAGCGTGGACCAGTAGGTACTTTTAATCCTATCACTGGAGAGAGAACCGGCTACCTTAAAGATTATAATCATGACCCCAGATTACTAATTGAGCCACCTCCTTTTTATCCTACCACCGGAGATTATATCAGTTTATCATGGGAGGAGTAAATATGAAAAGAAGCCATATAATTTTATCTGCCTTTTTGACTTTAGCGATAGTGGTTATAATTATTAGCGTATATATTGCCAAACAGAGTTTAATCGAGATTACTCAGGGAGAAGAAAAATTGCCCGTACCAGCGCAAGAACAAAAAGATGTTTCTCTCCCAGTTTCAGCGTTTCCGATGATAACCGAGCAACGAAAAGAATTGTTAGAGACAAAGAAACAAGAAACAGAACTTCCAACGTTTGATTTGGATCAAATTCCTGAGGAGTATTTTAATAAAGATATACAAGATAAAGAGCAGATAGAAGAATTATCTGAAGGTGAAAGAAGATTAAATAAACAACCTTCTTTACGGCAACTTAAGGAATTAAAAGTTAGGGGAATGATTATCCAATAGATTAGAGATGTTGAAAAAAATAAAGAGCATTAATTTATTAAGATTAAAAGATAAATTTTTAAAAGAGAAATTGTCGGTCGGTCTTGATATTGGCGCCAGTACAATAAAACTAATAAAATTAGAATTTCTTAAAGAGAAGCCGCAACTCTCCTTTTTTAGTTTAGAGCCTGTAGGTAATGATTTAAAGGCGGCTTTAAAGAAAATAATAGATTCTCAGGGTATAAAGGCGGTGAACATATCTGTCTCTGGGCCGTCGACAATAATTAGATATGTAAATTTTCCCAAGATGAATAATGACGAACTAAGCCAGGCCTTAAAATTTGAGGCGCAGAAACACATTCCTTTTTCAATTGAGGAGGTGAATCTAGACAGTTATATCTTAAAACATAACCTGCCTGATAATAAGATGCTGGTCTTGTTGACCGCGGTAAAAAAAGAATCCCTAAATCAGCGCCTGAAATTGATTGAAGAAGCAGGGCTTAATACCAACGTGGTTGATATTGATTCCATTGCCTTAATCAATGCCTTCAATTTCAGTTATTCCCAGGACGATAATCTTAAAACCAAGGCTAGTGCGCTTCTTAATATTGGGGCATCGCTAAGTAATTTGAATATACTGGAAGGCGGTATTCCGCGATTAAGCCGGGATATCCACATCGGAGGTAATAATTTTACGCAGAAGATTCAGGATTTATTAAGTATAGATTTTAAATCCGCAGAGGAATTAAAGCTCAATCCTGATAAAGAAAGATTAGACAAAGTGCTTCCTGCCATAGAGGCAATACTTTCTAATTTAGCCCAGGAGATCAGGGCCTCGTTTGATTATTATGAGAGCCAGAGCGTCTCTTCTGTAGTAAGAATTTTCTTAAGCGGAGGAGGCAGTTTATTTACGGGATTGAAAGATATATTAGCCAATCTTTTGGGTATTGAAGTAGAATACTGGGAACCTCTGAAGGCAATAAACATTTCCGAGGGCGTTGATCCACAAAAGATAAAGGCATCATCTCATCAGTTAGCGGTGGCCATTGGCTTGGCCTTACATTCCTAATATGATAGAGATAAATCTGTTACCAGAAGAGTTAAAACTTAAGAGAAAGAAGATAGGCCAAGAGATAAAATCAAGACAGATTTTATCTCTTGTTCCTTTACTTTTCGTAATATTATTAATAATACATGCTTTTTTAGCGGGTGTGCTTATTGTTAAGAATTTAGAGTTAAAAATCCTGCGCGATAAGTGGCAGGTTTTTACGCCACAAAGACAATTAGTCCAGGATTACAAGAAGAAATACGAGGGGTTCTCGGAGAACGCCAGGTTAATACAACAGTTGATTAGCCGGAGGGTGAATTGGTCTAGAAAATTAAATAGTCTGAGCCTTAATCTGCCTTCGGGGGTCTGGTTTAATGATATCTCGATTACCCCTGGAGAATTTATAGTAAGAGCCTCAGTAGTATCTTTACAGAAAGAGGAAATGCTTCTCATCAATAAGTTTATAGATAGCCTGAAAGAGGATGAAGTTTTTTTTAAAGATTTTAATAACCTGGAATTAACCTCGGCGCAAAGAAAAATAGTTTCCGGTTATGATATAGTTGATTTTATTTTGGCAGGCCAAATAAGGCAAAGATGATAAATCTATTTGATAAATTCCCCGCATTGATAAAGGTGCGGGATAAATTGAAATTGGACAACAAGAAGATATTGTTGCCTATATTGGTTTGTTTAGTAATAATCTGTATTGATTTCTCATCTGTTATAAAACTGCAGTTTCGCGGTATCAGAAGCAGCAGCGCAAAAATAATAAAATTAAAACAGGATTTGGGTATTTTAAATAAAGATTTGTTGAGCATGCAGCAGAATGACGGAAAACAGGTCGTGGTCAAAGAGACGAAAAAAATCATCTCCCGTGACCAGGTATCTTCATTACTGCAGGATATATCGGATATGGCTAATAAGCATGAGATTAAGCTGATGCAGATAACGCCTTCCCAAGAGGCAAAAATTAAAGAAAAGAATGGCTCTCAAGCGAAATTATTGCCTGTTATTATCACCCTAAATTTATCGTCTGATTATCATTCCCTGGGCCGTTTTATCAATGACCTGGAGAATACAGAGGTATTTCTTGCGGTGCAAGAGATGAAGATTACCCGCTTAGGCCAGGATTCTTTATCTCAAAATGTAAATTTGCTGTTAAGGACTTATGTCAGTAAAGAATAAAGAAGATAGATATATCTTACCGCAAGTTTTTTCATCTGTTATCTGTATCATGTTGATCTCTAGTATCGGATTTGCTCAGGAACAATTTTTATACGATGCCAAAGGTAAGCGCGATCCATTCATCTCTTTAGTTACTTCTGATGGCCGGCTCCTTAAGTTAGAACAGGAAACAACAGAGGGCCTTTTATTAGAAGGCATTATCTATGACAAGGGAGGCCTTTCTTATGCCATAGTTAATGGTGCGGTTGTTAAGATTGGCGATAAGATAAATGAATATCAACTTTTAAAAATAGAAGAAGATAAAGTGGCCTTTATAAAAGATGGACAGACTTTAGAGCTGGAATTAAAGGAGGGGGAATAATGGCTATAAAAAGGCATAGTTTATTTAATTGTTTAGCGATTAATTGCCTGATGATACTTGCCACTTGCTATTTATCGCCGCCTCAGAATATTTATGCCCAGGAAGTTCAACCAGAACAACCGCAAGAACAAAATTTAGCTATTGTAGATAATCTGGCTAAGTCGCAAAATGTGACCCTGGACTTTAAGGACGCAGATATTCGCAATGTCCTCAAGATTATATCTTACAAATCCGGTGCCAATATTGTAACTACCCCTGAGGTGATGGGAAATATAAGTATCCGGCTGGTGGATGTGCCTTGGGAACAGGCCTTGGATGTGATATTAAAGACCTATGGTTTTGGTTATGATAAACAGGCGAATATTTTTACCGTTGCCCCAATAGAGAAACTCACTGCCTTAAAGAAACAAGAGGTAGAATTAGCCCAGGTTCAGCCTACCAGTACTGAGGTTTTTAACTTGAAATACATTGATGCCCTGGATGCCAAAAAGGCGCTGGATCCGCAGCTTTCACCCCGGGGCAAGATTACAGTATTAGAGATGACCGGCCAGGCAGGTTGGGAGTTTGGAACCGGAGAATTAGGAAAGCGGGAGAGAGTTATAGAAGAAAGGTTGGGGCGTTCTAAGGTGCTGATTATAAGCGATATCTCTCCGGTATTGGATAAGATAAAAGAGGTTATTGAGCAGATAGATGTAAGGCCGCAACAGGTGTTAATTGAGACTAGGATTATGGAAATCAACACTGATAGACTTAGGGATATAGGTTTCGACTGGGCAACCGGGGCCAGCGGCGCGGAATCAAGCACAATCTCCACCACTCCGATTAGTAAGCAAGGCGGGGTAGATAATGCTCAAGTAGGAGTACATATGTTAGGTGATCAGATTACCCCTAGCGTATTTGGCCCCAAGGAAAGCTCACTTACTACCAGCAACGCAGGATTAAAATTGTTATTTAAAAAATTAACTGGCGCGCAATTTGAAACTATATTACATGCGCTTGAGGAGGATGTGCATACTAATACTCTATCTGCGCCCAGGATTATGACCCTCAATAATCAAGAAGCAACCATATTAATCGGGACTAAATATCCTATACTGAAAACCGAGGTTTCAGGCGAGAGCGCTAATACTACAACAACATTAGATTATTATCAAGACATCGGTATACAGCTTAATGTTGTGCCTCAGATAGGCGCCAATAATTGCATTAATATGGTGGTGCATCCGGCAGTAAGTTCTTATACCGGCACAGACGCATCCATAACCTCCGCTAAATATCCTATTATTGACATTAGAGAGGCAGAGACCCGCGTCTTGATGAGTGATGGTGAGACAGTAGTGATTGGCGGACTGCTGAAAGATATAAAAAGCAAACAGATAATCGGCGTCCCCTTCTTAAGTAAAATACCTATATTGGGGTTTTTCTTCCGACGGGAGACCATTGATACCCAGAAAGTAGATTTGCTGATTTTCATTACTGCCCATATTGTAAAAGAGGATACATTTTCCCCTGAGGAGATTGCTAAATTAGAGGAGAGATTAGGCAGGGGCCCTGTAGAAAAGTAGGGACACCCTTTTTGCCAATCGGCAGAGTGTCCCCATTATTTATGTATAAGATGAATTTTGTCTTTGCCAAAAAAGGCACCATGAGATTTATTTCGCATCTGGATCTGATGCGCTTATTTATGCGCGCCTTAAGACGGGCGGATTTTCCTCTAAAAATAACCCAGGGATTTAATCCTCACCCCAAACTAAGCATTAAAAGGGCATTAAAATTAGGCGTTGAGAGCGATAACGAAGAGGCAGCCATTGTTTTAAAAGAACAAATAAGCCCCGAGGAATTTAAACAGAGGCTGCAAAGACAATTGCCCGAAGGTATTTTTATAAAACAAGTAACCCAATAACGAACATGCCTAAAAAAATCTTAATTAGTATTGAACCGCAGGAGAAACGGGTGGCTATAGTAAATGAGGGCCGCCTGGAAGAATACTATATTGAGCGGCCGCAGGATAAGACTATAGTCGGCAACATCTATAAGGGTAAGATTGAAGCGGTCCTTCCCTCTCTGGGCGCTGCATTTGTAGATATTGGTTTATCCAAGAAGGGGTTTCTTTATTTATCCGAATTAGAATCTGCCTTTGAGTCTTTTGAGACCCAAAAAATTACCCCCTCACAGATAAAAAAAGGACAGGAGGTCTTAGTGCAGGTAGTAAAAGAATCCTTTGGCACAAAAGGGCCCCGCATTTCTTGTCATATTGGCCTTCCGGGGAGATATCTTGTAATTATGCCTCAGGATAGACAAATAGGCATATCGCGCAGAATAGAAGATGAGAAGGAGAGAAGGCGCTTAAGAAAGGCGCTTTTAGAGTTGAAATTACCCAAGGATGTGGGTTTTATTGTGCGCACTGCCGCCTTTGGTAAGTCAAAGCAAGAGTTATTCAGGGATGCCCGTTTCCTGCTTAAGTTATGGAAAAGGATGGAGGTTATAGCAGGCAACGCCAAGGCCCCGGCTCTTATTTATGAGGAGTATGATTTGACTTTCAGGGCGATAAGAGATTCATTTACCGATGATGTAGATAAATTAATTGTAGATTCCAAATCCGAATTCTATCGGATACAGCGCTTTATAAAGACATTCCTCAGTTATTTGGCGCGGAGGATAGAATTATACAGGGGTGAGGCCTTATTTGAAAATGAAGATATCGAAAGGCAGATCAATAGAATCTTTGAAAGTAAGGTTTATCTAAAATCAAAGGCCTATATTGTAATTGAACCTACCGAGGGGCTGGTGGTTATCGATGTCAATAGCGGAGGATTTAAAAAGAAAATAGGCCACGAAGAGGCCGCTTTTAAAGTTAATTGTGAAGTAGCCGAAGAGATTGCCCGTCAGTTAAGATTACGCGATCTAGGCGGGATAATCGTCATAGACTTTATTGATATGGATAAAGAAGAATACCGCAGAGAACTTCTGAATATATTAAAAAAGGCATTAAGCCAGGATAAGGCAAAGTATGATATTGTAGGGATATCTCCTTTCGGATTAGTAGAGATGACCAGGGAGCGCATACATAAAACTGCGCAGATGATTTCTTATCAACCCTGTTCTTATTGTCAGGGAAAAGGCAGGATAAAGTCGCCAATGACAATGTCTATATACACCCTGAGAGAATTAAGGAGGTTCCTAAAGGCCAAATCTCCCAAAGAGGCTAGCATTACTTTAAATCCCGCGGTAATCGATGAACTTTTAAAAGATAGCCAAAGCCTAAGGCTCATTGAACGCCAGTTTAAGGCAAATGTTAACCTCATTTCCAATCCCGCCTTACACATAGAAGAGATACAAATAGCTTAATATCCTGGTTTATTTTCCCCTTGACCATATATTTTTATGGTGTATAATATTTAATCTAACCTATTTTAAAGGAGAGCGACAAATGCATGCAATAATTGAAGTTGGGGGAAAACAGTATGATATCAAAAAAAACGATATTATCGAGGTAGATAAGCAGGATGTTAAGGAAGGCAAAGAAATTATCATAGATAAGGTGCTTTTGGCCTCTAAAGATAAAAAGGTGCACATAGGCCAGCCTTATGTCAAGGATGCCAAGGTAATTGTCTTAGTCTTGAAACATTTTAAGGGCAAGAAAGTGATTTCTTTTAAGTATAGGCGCAGGAAATCTTCACACTGGAAAAAGGGCCATCGTCAACAACTAACTCGCATTAAAATAAAAGAGATAAAAATAGGTTAAGCCCATAAGGGCTAAATGGATTAACATGTTCATTGACAGCGCAAAAATCTATGTCAGGGCAGGCAAGGGTGGCAGGGGTTGTCAGAGTATTTATCGTGATAAATATACCCGTCGAGGGATCCGTGACGGTGGAGATGGCGGTCGAGGCTCCGACATTATCATTAAGGCCGACAGGAACTTACATACCCTCTTAGATTTTCAGTATCGCCGGCACTTTTATGGTCCAAATGGCGGCTGTGGTTTAAGTAAGAATAAAAAAGGTAGAAATGCATTGGCATTGATTATTCGCGTGCCTGTTGGTACAATCATTAAAGAGTTGAAGTCAGGCTGTGTCCTTCGGGATTTAGATAAAGACCAGCAAGAGGTTATCGTAGTCCGCGGCGGTGAAGAAGGCAAGGGTAACCGGCATTTTCCTGAGGCTACCAGTGGCCAGGCAGGCGAAGAAAAAGAATTATTTTTAGATTTAAAACTCATTGCCGATGCAGGGGTTGTGGGCTTTCCCAATGCCGGAAAGTCTACATTGATTTCCAATATTTCCAATGCGCATCCTAAGATAGCCGCCTACCCTTTTACCACAAAATCTCCTGTTTTAGGGGTGGTAAGGTCTGATGATGACTCCTTTGTTATAGCTGATATCCCAGGGCTTATTGAGGGTTCATCCAGAGGCAAGGGTTTAGGTGATAAATTCTTAAGGCACGTTGAACGCACCAGAGTCCTTATTCATCTTGTTGATATCTCAGGCACTGAAGGCAGGGATCCCATAGGAGATTATAAGAGTATAAATAAAGAATTAACCAGCTATAGCAAGGAAGTTTATAAGAAATCCCAGATTATCGTTGCCAACAAAATGGATTTAGAAGGAGCGAGTTTAAATCTAGAACGATTTAAGAAAGCGATAAAGAAAAAGATATATCCTATATCAGCCTTAAAAAAAGAAGGCCTGGAGGAATTAATTGAAGGAATCAGGAAAAAACTATAAGAGAATAGTAGTAAAGATAGGCAGCAGTCTTTTTTACTCTGATAACAATAATGTGGACTTTAGTGTTTTTAATTCCGTGGCCAAGCAAATTGCTGATTTAGCTAAAGCAGGCAGAGAAATGGTTGTGGTTTCCTCCGGAGCAATTGCTTTGGGGATGCGGGCATTAGGTCTAAGGGAACGCCCAAAGGAACTGTATCTTTTACAGGCAGCTGCAGCGGTAGGCCAGAATGAAGTAATATGGAATTATCGCAACATTTTTGATAGTATGGGCCATCATGGCGCACAGGTTCTACTTACATGGGACGATTTTAATGACCATAAACGTTATTTAAACGCCAAAAACACATTGTTTGCACTTTTAAAATATGGCGTTATTCCTATAATTAATGAAAACGATACCGTATCTACTGAAGAGATTAAATTTGGAGACAATGACCGGCTTTCGGCTCTGGTATCTAAGTTAGTTTCTGCAGATATCTTGATTATCCTTTCTGATGTTGATGGGCTTCTTGATGAAAATAAGAATGTTATTCACGAGGTACCTGAAATTACGCCTAAAATAAAAGCACTTACATCTTCAACTGATAAAAAGACTTCTGTGGGCGGGATGATTACCAAGATTGAAGCCGCAAAGATTGCTGTAGATTCGGGAGTTCCTTGTGTTATTGCTAATGGTCGAACACCAGATATAATCTTATCTATAATCAAACAACCTCAAAGACAAGGGACTTTGTTTTTGCCTAAATAGGTAAAAGAGCCAAATATGGAACTGAAGAAAAAACTTACTGATATAGCCAAAAGAGCTCAGGCAGCCTCAAGATTTATGCTTACCGTTTCTGCGGAGACTAAAAATGAGGTCCTTAAAGCTATGGCTGCAGCCTTGCTTGATAGAAAGGCTCAGGTACTGGGAGCAAACAGGCAGGATATTAGAAAGGCCAGGACTAAAGGCTTATCCGCTGCCTTTATTGATCGGCTTACTTTGAATGAAAAACGCATAAAAGAGATGTCCGGTTCCCTTATAGAGTTAACTAAGTTGCCTGATCCTGTTGGTGAAGTGATTAAGGCCTGGCGCAGGCCCAATGGGCTTTGGATACATAAAGTCCGCACGCCCATTGGCGTAATTGCCATTATCTATGAGTCGCGCCCTAATGTTACTGCAGATTGTATCGGGCTCTGTTTTAAATCAGGTAATAGCCTGATTCTAAGAGGCGGCAGCGAAGCCCTGAATTCTAATCTCAGTATTTATCAGATACTTAAAGATATAATAAAAAAATATGGGATTCCTGAAGATGTAATAAGCATGGTTGATACTAACAACAGGCAGGCAGTAGATATATTACTAAGGCTGGATAATTATATTGATCTGGTGATGCCTCGCGGAGGAGCGGGCCTTATCAATCGCGTAGTCAGCTCCAGCCGTATACCAGTGATCAAACACTACAAGGGGCTCTGCCATATCTATGTAGATGAATGGGCAGATTTAAATATGGCCGTAAATATTTGTTACAATGCCAAGGTTCAGCGCCCGGGGGTCTGTAACGCCATGGAGAGTTTGCTGGTGCATAAGGATATTGCTGTCCGGTTTCTGCCTGGCATGATAAAGAAGTTTAAACAGGCAGGGGTAGAGATAAGAGGCTGCCCTATTACCCAAAAGATTGTCAGCTCTATCGCTAAGGCCAGGGAGAAAGATTATCATACTGAGTACCTTGATCTGATCCTCTCTGTAAAAGTAGTAGAGGATTTAGCTGCGGCAATAAGGCATATAAATTATTATGGCTCCCATCATTCGGATAGCATTATTACCGATAATTACGAAAATGCATTAGAATTTTTAAAACAGATAGATTCTGCCTGTGTTTATGTTAATGCCTCTACGCGTTTTACCGACGGTTATCAATTTGGTATGGGCGCAGAGATAGGCATCTCTACGGATAAATTGCATGCCCGCGGGCCTATGGCACTGGAGGAATTGACTACTTATAAATATATAGTATTCGGAAGCGGACAGATTAGAAAATGAAAATAGGTATTTTAGGCGGGACGTTTAATCCCATTCACATCGGACACCTTATCTTAGCTGAGGAGACAAGGGAGAAATTGAGTCTTGATAGAATTATTTTTGTACCTACAAACCTCCCGCCGCATAAGGATAATTCTGATATTATACCAGCGCAGATGCGCATTACGATGGTGAAACTTGCAATACAAGGTAATAAATATTTTTTAACCTCTGATATTGAAATAAAAAGAGACGGCCGCTCTTATACAATAGATACCATAAAGGAATTCAAAAAAAAGTATCCCCGAGATGAATTATATTTTATCATTGGCTCGGATTTGCTTATGTATTTAGATGATTGGAAGGATCTAAATGAGATTATTAAGATGGTAAATTTTATTGTGGCTACACGGCCCGCCTACCCCTTAGAAAAGATGCCCGCTTACATTTCTACCATTCCTATTAGGGCGGTAGATATCTCTGGTTTTGAGATCCGTAAAGCGATAAGAAAAAATAAGTCCTTTCGTTATCTGGTCCCGGGGAGCGTGTATAAATATATCATTAAGAATAAACTATATACCGGGGACGGTTCTGGACTCAAAGCAGAACCGTCCCCAAAAAAGGATACTTCTCGAACAACTTGAGAACCGTCCCTAATAATAGAAAGATGAAGATTAAAATTGCCCCTTCAATATTATCCGCAGATTTCAGTTGCCTGGAGAGAGAAATAAAAAGGGTGGAATCAGCCGGCGCGGATATGATCCATATAGATGTCATGGACGGCCACTTTGTCCCTAATATCACTATTGGCCCGGTGGTGGTCAAATATATGCGCCGGATAACAAAACTTCCTTTGGATGTACATTTAATGATAAAGATGCCAGAAAAATTTATTGATGATTTTGTTGCTGCCGGAAGCGATATAATTACGATGCACATTGAAACCATCAGCGCTTCGCGTTTTGAGTTTCAGGCCAGGCGCCTGGAAAGGAAAAAGGTAAAGGTGGGTATTTCATTAAATCCTGCTACGCCATTCAATAAGATTAAAGATGTTCTAGATCTAGTGGATCTGGTTTTAGTCATGAGCGTCAACCCTGGATTTAGTGGGCAGAAGTTTATTCCTTCGGTTATACCCAAGATCAAGAAACTGCGTTCAATATTTACCGGGGATATCTCTGTAGATGGCGGCGTAAATGATAAAGTAGCAGGCAGATTAATCAATGCCGGGGCAAATATCTTAGCTTCCGGTTCTTATATATTTGGTGCCCGGGATGTTAAAGGAGCAATAGAAAGGCTTAAGAATGCAGGGAAACAATAATGAAATAAGATTCGGCACTGATGGCTGGAGAGGGATAATTAGCGATAATTTTACTTTTAAGAATGTCAGGCGAGTAGCCCAGGCCATCGCTGATTATTATAATGCCAAGACAGGGCAGGTTAAGATAGCCGTAGGTTACGATACCCGTTTTTTATCTGATATCTATGCACAGATTGTAAGTAATACATTATCTAATAATGGCATAGGTGTCATTCTTTCAGATAGGCCCATACCTTCTCCCATGTTAAGTTTTGCAGTAGCCAAAAGAAGCTTGACTGCGGGGGTGATGATTACGGCTAGTCATAATCCAGCCGAATATAACGGTATTAAGATTAAGACCGCATCAGGAGGGGCCGCAGGAGTAGAGGTTACTAAAGAAATAGAGAAGACGGCCAATGAAATATCTTCTATCAAGGAAGAAAAAGTAAAGGGCAAGGTAAAGAAAGAGGATTTGAGTAAAGATTATGTGCGATTCTTGCGTTCTTACATTGACCTTAAAAAAATAAAGAAGACAAGATTCAGGGTATTAGTGGATGTGATGCATGGCAGCGGTGATAAATTTATTGCCCAGGTTCTAAAAGGCACAGATATAAAATTGGAGTTTATCCGTTCAGATATAAATCCATCTTTTGGAGGTTTGCGTCCCGAACCGGTGATAGAGAATTTAGGCCCTTCTATAGAAAGAATGAAGAAGGCTAAAATAGATCTGTGTTTGGTCTTGGATGGCGATGCTGATCGGATTGCCTCTATTGCCTCAGGGGGAATTTTCATTTCACCCCAGAAAATCTTAGGATTATTAGCGCTCCATCTATTTCAGGACAGGAAGATGAACGGCGGTATTATAAAGACCATTGTAGGCTCAAACCTGATCGATAATATTACAGAGAAGCTGGGTTTGGAATTATACGAGACACCGGTAGGGTTTAAATACATCTCTAATCTTATGGATAATAATAATATCCTCGTCGGGGGAGAAGAGGCAGGGGGGATGGGATTTAAAGGTTATATTCCGGAAAGAGACGGCACATTAGCAGGATTATTGCTTTTAGAAATGATGGCCTACCGTAAGAAGCCCATACTTAAACTATTAGAAGAGATGGAGAAGGAATTTGGCAGGTATTACTACTTGAGAGAAGACCTGAATATATCAAATACAAAATTCGATTTGGAAAATTTAAAGAACATAAAACATATCCTAGATAAAGAGGTTGTAGAGGTAAAAGACTATGATGGAGTAAAATTAGTTTGCAGCGATCAGAGCTGGTTGATGTTTAGGGGTTCAGGCACAGAGCCGATCATGCGCGTATATGCAGAATCAAAAAACCTTAATAAATCTAAGAGATTGATTGAATTCGGCAAAAAAATTATATTGCGAGATGCTTTATAGTATACTTAGGCTAATAGCCATTTTAATATTTAAGGTTCTATTTAGGATTAGGGTATTTGGTAAAAAATATATACCCAAAAATGGTGGTTTTATCCTGGCCAGTAATCATCTCAGTTATTTAGACCCAATAGTCTTGGGTATTGTCTGTTCACGGAGACTAAATTATATGGCCCGGCATGATTTATTTTATAATCCCTTTTTCTCCTGGTTGTTAACTAGAATAAACGTTTTTCCTGTAAGACGCAGCTCCCCTGACCTCTCTGCCTTAAAAGAGGCTATAAAGAGACTCAAAAATGGCCAACCCTTAGTCCTATTTCCTACAGGTACTCGCGAATTAAAGGGCCTGTCTTTAGAGCCACAGGCCGGCATTGGATTTTTAGCTGCTAAAGTTGATGTACCGGTTATACCCGTTTTAATAAAAGGAACTCAAGAAGCGCTGCCCAAAGGCGCTAAGTTTATTCGACCCGGGAAGATTTCTGTATATTTCGGTGAACAAATCCCCATAGAAAGGAGGATGCCTTATCAAGCCATTGCCCTAAGGATAATGGAAGGGATTAGGCGTCTTGGCAGGTGGCAATAAATGGAAGAGATTAGGCAGTCTTTGCGTGGTAAGTATTAGCATTGCCAAAAATATCGGTTTTTGTTCAGGGGTCAGGCGCGCAATAGATATTGTCGAACAGGCGCTTTCTAAAAGCAAAACCAAGGTCTATTCCCTCGGGCCGGTTATACATAATCACCAAGCCATTAAAGAATTAAAACAGAAAAATCTCTACACAATAAATTCTTTAGACAACATAGAAGACTCATCCGTAGTTATATTGCCCTCCCATGGCAGCCCCAGATATATCTTAGATAAAGCCAAAAAGAAAAATTTAAGACTTATAGATGTTACCTGTCCTTATGTATCTTCAGTCCATAGGATTTGTAATAAAGCTTATAGGCAGGGATTTAAAGTTATCATTATCGGTGACAGAAGGCATCCGGAGATACGGGCCCTTGTGGATTTGGTAAAAGATGCATCTGTTATAGAAAAAATAAAAGATATACCAGAAAATGGATTCTCCCGTAAGAAGATAGGAATTATTTCCCAGACTACCCAGGCAAAAGATACGTTTTTTAAAATTATAAGCAGGATATTACAAAAGAATCCTAAGGTAGCAGAAGTACATATATTTAATACCATATGTTTAGATACGATCGCCCGGCAGGAAGAAGTAAAAAAACTTGCTTACACCGTAGATGTTCTATTAATTATCGGTTCATCCATTAGCGCCAATACCAAGAGATTATTTTGTATTGGCCGCAGGATTAATAAGAGGGCTTATTTAATTCAGACTAAAGATGCGCCGCTAAATAGAATATTAAAGAATGCAAGGACGGTAGGCGTAATCAGCGGTGCATCCACGCCGTCTTGGCTGGTTGAAGAGATTATTAAAAAAATTCGTAA
>JAHIOW010000012.1 GCA_018895075.1 Candidatus Omnitrophota bacterium
AAAAACCTGGGCGTCTCCTCCGTTAAATAACAGCCTAAAATAATTACGGAATTCCTCACCCACCTTCTGGAAGGTTTCCAAAAACATCTTTTTGGTCGTACGGTTAATCTTAAGTATCGCCGCATGCAGCGACTCCTTGGCAGAATTTAAATCGTTTTGTTGTTGTATCAAGAAGTCATAACGCTTCTTTAATTCATCGTATTCCTCAATTGCCACCAGGTTTACTGTACCATATGAATCTAATTTTTCTTTTAATCCCTGTATATCTTCGGATAGTACGCCCTCATCGATTTCTACTGAAATATCCTCAATGGTATCCGGATCCACCTTGTAAACCTGCAAGATTCTTTCTTTCATGCTCAATATCTTAAAGTCCACATCTTTATTCTGCATTTGTAGTTCATATAATTTATTCTTTAAGGCATCAAGTTCTTTTCTATCCAAATCTATTTTTCTGGCTGCCTGATCGGTATCCTCGAAAATGCTTTTGTACTTATCCTGCATTTCCTTTAATTGGGTATTCTTGCTTTTAAGGCCTTCTTCTGCCTCATTGATTTTCTCTTGTAAGCCTTTAATTTCCCCAGCAAGCGATTCCTGCCTGAGGCAGGATTCTTTTATCTGGCTCTCTAGATTACACAGGTTTTCTTTATCGAGTTCGTATGTATCCTTTAAAATTTTAAGTGCAGCTTCATCAGAATCGATACGCTTTGTTAAAGAATCCAGTTCTGTTTTTACCTGAGTAATTGCTACTAACAACCCTTCTTTTAAATTGATATTTAAGGCGATATTATTCTGTTCATTAAAGATTAAATCTTCGGCCTGCCTTTGTTCCTTTTCCAGCTCAGAGAGGCTAGATTTTAAATGGCCTGATTTTTCATTTAATACGGATAACTCCTGCTCTAGTTCTGATAATTCTATAACTATTAACTCTTGTTCCTCTTTTATCTTGCTGGACTCATCTAAAATGGCCTGATGCATGGCCTTTTTATTCACTAAAACCATCTCTTGGCCTCGCAAGCTCTGTTCTGCGCCCTCCAGAGAGTTGCTTAATTCCTTAATCCGCTCTTCTACCAGGGCCTTCTCATTACTTAAAGAATCTAACCTCTGCTGTATCTGATCAATACGCTTTGCGACTATTTGCGTATCTAAGTCAATGGGTTTAGCTTCGCCTGATAATTTAAAGTTAGCAGACTCATCATTTTCTCCGGATTTATTCAAATTAACATAATCTTTTACCTTGACCACCAATCCCGACACTCTATCGCTGGGTAACTTATCTAAATATATAATTGCATTCATGGATTCTGTTATATCTTCGTATCTGGTCTTTAACTTATCCAAAAAATCTTTTTGAGATTGCAGGACGAATATCTGCCTCTGTAGATCTTCTATTTCTGTATTTATTCGATTCGAAGACGAACTCTCCTGTAGTAGTTCCTTTTTTAAATCAGAGATCTTAAGACTTAAATCCTGATATTGCTTCTGAAGACCCTTTAATTCCTGCGTTACATTATTTAGATTGCTATCAACGGAGGCCTTTTCTTCATTGATCTTTGCCCTCTCAACCTCAAGCCGCCTCGAACGTGCGAAATAAATTTGCTGTTGGGCGGTTAAATCGGAAATTTCATTTCTAACATTTGCTGACCTAGAAACCAAGTCTAAAATGGCTTTCTTGGCTTTAGTGATATTATCTTGCGCGCTCTTTATAGAGGAAACAACGGTATCTAACTGGCTTTCTCTGTCTTTTAAAAAAGAGGACTTTTCTTCAATATTTTTATTTATATTATCGTATTCTTTTTTTACATTATTTAATTTCTCTTCATCTAAGATAAGCTTGTGTTTGCTTTGTTCAATTTGTGTCTTGAGGTATTTTTTAGTATTATCTAATTCCCTCAACCTTTCATGATTAAGCTCTATGTGCCCTCTATTTCTTATAATAAGATTATCTAAATTCGATATTTGATTCCTTATGCCCATTGTGTTTTCTTCCAGGGCCCTTACCTCCTGCTGGCAGCTGTTAATCTGCGACTCCTGGTCTTTAACGATATTTAAAAGACCGGCCTCTTGCATCTGAAGTTTATCTGATTGCTCTAATATTTGGTTCTTCTGTATCTTTAGTTCCTTTTTCTGTGAGGCCGCCAGATGTATCTCTTTTGACTTTAGTTCTTCAAAGACCTCTTTATACCTGCGCGCCTTGTTTGCCTGGCGCTCAAGAGACCCGATTTGGCGTTTTACTTCTGTGGTAATATCGTTAAGCCGCAGAAGATTCTGCTCTGTCTCTTCTAACCTTCTTAGCGTCTCTCTTTTTTGGGTCTTATATTTGGTGATACCCGAGGCCTCATCAAACACCAGGCGCCTCTCTTCCGGCTTGGCGCTTAAGATCAGGTCTATCTTTCCCTGCTCAACCAAAGAATAACCTTCTGAACCAATCCCTGTGCCGGCAAGTAAATCTAATATATCCTTCAGGCGTATCTGGATTTTATTCAGCAGGTATTCGCTCTCGCCTGAACGAAAAATCCTGCGCGTGATCGCCACCTCATCGTGGTTAACAGAAAAAAATCTTTTACTATTATCAAAGGTCAAGGTAACTTCAGCCAGACTTAAGGCAGGCTTTGTATCAGTACCATTAAAAATCACATCCTCCATTTGAGAACCGCGTAAAGATTTTGCTGACTGCTCGCCTAAAACCCAGCGGATACTATCAAAGATATTACTTTTACCGCAGCCATTCGGGCCAACCACGGCAGTGATACCCGCATCAAAATGCAGGATAGTTTTCTCCATAATGGACTTAAAACCAACCAATTCCAATTTTTTAAGATACATGATTGCTCTCCTTATTTTTAAGCTAAGGTTGTCCTTTTTTCTAACCAGGCATCGATCTTTTCCTTTTTAAACCTCCATTGCCCTACAAGTTTAAGCGCCGGGATCTTATTATTTTTGAGCCACTCATAAATAGTGCGCCTACTTACCTTAAGATAACCAGCTA
>JAHIOW010000013.1 GCA_018895075.1 Candidatus Omnitrophota bacterium
AAACACTTTTTCCAGAGCCCTTATTATCGCCTCATCAAAAAAGTGGTCTTCCAGGTTATCTAAAAGAATAAAATAGCTGGCTGCTTCATCCAGCTCAAAACCGGGATATAAGACAGTTCCATCAATATAATGGGCATGATCTCCCGGATTTTTACTGTGCATCAGGATCATTTCTCTCGCCAAATGTTGATATAATTGAGGACAAACCAATTGGATAGCAGGAAGAGACCATAAAAAACAATCTCTTTCCCAAAATGCTCCGGAAACATAATAGCGGGGGCTCCTCGAAGTTAATGCCAGATATCTATCGCTCTCTATATCTTTGGCTATAGAGTAAAAATAATTAAAAAATAAGTTTTCGTTCAATCTAGCTTCCAATGCAGGGTCTTTAGAATAGGGAATGGTTTTTTTCTTCAACCAATCCAGAAATTCATGGTAGATTCCGTTATACCCTTTTCTTTTCAAGTGAATAAGAGTGGTAGAAGCACCATCGGGGTCATAATTTACCGCTATATAAAAACAATTTTTATTTTGGCAGGATATCTTTAAATTTAAGGTTTCCTTTCCTTTAAAGTCATCAATTTCGAAATCTTTATCTCCGCCAAAAGCTAAGGCCAGTGAAACTCCTGAAGAAAAAATATTAGCTACCGGATTGCCCAGCCATTTATCCCTTTTAATTATCTTTTTAGTGTCTATCTTATGAGAATTAAATCGCAATAAAGATACATCTTTTAAATCAAAAAATAAAGAGATTTCAATTTTTTCTGAACTTTCAAAGCTATAGATTAAGCCCTTTTCCTTAAGATCAGTAAATATTCTTCCGGTTATCCTTATCCCGCCTTTTAAAAAAAAATCTAAACGGGGCAAATAATACTGTTCTTTGGAGACGTCTATCTTTTCTATTTCAATTTCTTTTCCTTCTTGATAAAAATGTGGTGTGAATAAATTTGCTTCTCCTTGTAATTCTACTAAAGCTTTATTAGAGAGGGATACCACATTTATATTTTTAATAGCACCGTTTTGGCAATCAATGATAGGTAGGCTCAGGTAATGATTCCCGGCATACAAAACTCGCTCATTTTTTACTATCTCTTCAGGCCTGGTAATAATTTTATTCATTTAAATCCCTTTAATATTCTGATTACTCAATAGCTAAAGCAATCCCTCTAATTCTTCATAATATAAACATTCTACATTCCCCACTAATTATCCTTCTTTTTTATCTCAGAAACTATAAAATCCGAATTAATATTCGGATTATCAATAAATCGATATAAATATAGTAATGGGAAATATTTGGAAATGTCAACACGGAGAGGCTGTATTTATAATATTATTACTGTAAATTCATATCTTGTCTGGATAGGAAAGCGAATTAATTGCTGAAGAAAATGAATAAATCTTTTTATCTACTATCAAAATCACATCATTATGGACCTGGAGCAATGAAGCTGGGACCTCAGTGGCAATAGGCCCTGATATAACTTTTAAAATTGGTTTTTTCTTCTCCGCTCCCCAGGCCATAAGAATAATTTTTTTTGATTTCATTATTGTTGCCATGCCCATAGTTATTGCTTTCTTTGGAACTTCATCTAAATTTTTGAAAAATCGGGAATTTGCTGTAATTGTTTCATTGGAAAGTTGTATAATATGGGTTCTTGCTTCTAAATTAATATTAGGCTCGTTAAAACCAACGTGACCATTTACTCCAATCCCAAGAATCTGTAAATCTATACCTCCCAATCCCTTAATCTTCTTTTCGTAATCTAAGCATTCCTGAACAGGATCTTCGGCATTTCCTTTGGGTATATGAATGTTTTCTTCTCTGATATTTACATATTTAAAAAAATTCTCATACATATAGTAGTGATAACTTTGAGAATGTTCTGGAGATAGCCCCAAATATTCATCAAGATTAAATGTTTTCACTTGTGATAAATCTAAATCGCCTTCTCTATGCATTCTAACTAATTCTCTATACATCCCTACGGGTGTACTTCCAGTAGCAAGACCTAATACTGTATTTGGCTTATTTATAATTTGTTCGGCAACCATTTCAGCTGCTAATTTACTCATCTTGTTATATGAATTTATTGGTTTAATTTCCATAATCTTTGCTATAAATTACCCTTCCCTTTTTAATTGTATAAACAACATTAAAATTACCATCTAAAACGACAATATCTGCCCGTTTACCAGCAGTCAAAGAACCTCTATCTTTATCAAGACCTAAAAGTTGAGCAGGATTTAGTGAAGCCATTCTAACTGATTTTTCTATATTTATGCTCATTTTTTCTATCATGTTTTTAACTGCCTTACTCATTATCAAAGTACTACCTGCCAAATTTCCGGATTCAAGGCGGGCTTCACTATTTTTAACTATAACCTTCAAGCCCCCAAGATCATATGTCCCATCCTGCAAGCCAGCTGCTTTCATAGCATCTGTTATAAGAATTATTTTATCTACACCCTTCGCAGTAACAAGTAAGTTAACAATTGCCGGATGGACATGAACGCAATCTGCAATTATTTCCGCAAATAGATTTTTTTCGGTTAGAATTGCCCCAACAGTTCCCGGTTCTCTGTGATGAACTCCTTTCATCTGATTAAATATATGGGATGATGATTTCAATCCAAATCTAATAGCAGAAATTATAGTTTCATAATCTGCAAAACTGTGTCCTACAGAGGGAATAATCTCTCTATCATTAAGGAAAGATGTAAATTTAAAATCTGTATCCAATTCGGGCGCATAAGTTACAATTTTTATTAATCCACCTGATTCTTTAATAAATTTCTCCATTACTTCTACAGATAGAGGTAGTATTAAATCTTCCCTTTGGGCGCCTTTTTGCATTGCATTAATAAAGGGGCCTTCCAAATGGACTCCAAGTATTTCAGCCCCCCCTTCTGGAGACTGTTTACTATACTCACGAATATTATTTAGGGCTTTGACGGTGTCTTTTATTGAAGATGTAACCGTTGTGGCTAAAAAACCCGTACATCCATTTTTTGCCTTAAATTTACTAATTTCCATCAATGCCTCATATGTCGAATCCATGGTATCATATCCATTACCTCCATGACAGTGGATATCTATGAACCCCGGAACAATATATTCACCTTTATAAACACTATCATATGAAGCTAAGCCCCTCTGCTCCTCTTCTCCAATATATTCAATTGCACCATTACTAATTATTATTATACCGTTCTCTATTATTTTAAAAGGAGTTATGATTTTACTACCTAAAATAATTTTTTGTTCTTTCAATTTTAATTTTACCTCTAATTTGTTTTTAAAATATTTTTCCAGGATTTAAAATTAGGTTAGGATCAAGAGCTTTTTTGATATTTTTCATCATCTCAATCTGTGCCGGTTCTAATGCCATTGATATATACTTATTGCGTTTACTTCCAATGCCATGTTCACCGCTAATTGTCCCACCGAGCTCAATTGCTGCTTTATATAGCTCTAATAGCAAAGCATCCAATTTTTCATACCACTCATCCATTTTAAATTTTGGATTTTTTATAGGGGTGGGGTGCAAATTCCCATCGCCTGCATGGCCATAACATGGAATAAGTATATTATATTTCTTCGAAAGTTCTTTTATCTTTGTCAAAAATTTTGGTATTTCTGATATAGGCACAACAACATCTTCAAGACTTTGATGTG
>JAHIOW010000014.1 GCA_018895075.1 Candidatus Omnitrophota bacterium
AAGGTTTCATTGGAAGAAGGCCTTGGAGAAACGATTATCTGGTATAAGCAGAAAAATAACATAGGAGAGATAAAATCATGAAGCGGATATTAGTTACAGGCGCAGGTGGTTCTCCGGCAGCAAATTTCACGCGTTCTCTGCGCATGGCTCCAGAAAAATTTTATTTGATAGGCGTTGATTGCAATAAGTATTATCTGCAGCGCGCAGAAACTGATGAAAAATACCTGGTGCTTTCTGCTAAAGAAGATGATTACGTTGCCGTATTAAATAAGATAATCGATAAAACTAAGGCTGAGTTTTTACATGTCCAAAATGACACCGAGTTATATTACATCTCAAAATATAGGGATAAATTGAATATTAAAACATTTCTGCCTAGTCATACAACAGTAGAGAAGTGCCAGAATAAACTCGAGTCTTATAGATGTTGGAAAGAAGCCGGCTTAAGACAACCTCTGACCTTTAACATTAATACTCCCGATGATTTAAAAGAGGCCTTTAAAAAAATAAATGGAGAGGTTTGGATTAGAGAAATTAGCGGTGCCGGCGGCAGGGGTTCTCTTAAAACAGATAGCTTTGAAGTGGCTAAAACCTGGATTGATTTTCGCAAAGGCTGGGGAGTATTCACTGCAGCAGAGTGTTTGAAGGAACAATCAACTACGTGGTTGTCAATTTGGAAGGATGGAGAATTAATCATTGCCCAGGAAAGAAAGCGTCTTTACTGGGAATTAAGCAAATTGGCTCCTTCAGGGATATCGGGCGCCACCGGTACTGGCGTAACTGTAGCCGATCCTTTGGTAAATGAAATCGCTCAAAAAGCGATTCTGGCAATTGACAAAAAACCAAATGGCATATTTGGCGTAGATTTGACTTACAGCGGCGATGCAATTCCAAATCCCACAGAGATAAATATCGGTAGATTCTTTACCACGCATCATTTTTTTACAGTAGCCGGATTAAATATTGCCTACATTTTTGTAAAGTTGGCTTACGGCGAGGAATTACCTTTAATACCTAAAAAGATAAATCCTCTTAGGCCCGGCCTTGCCTGGATAAGGGGTATAGATTTCTTGCCAGTTTTTACTTCCGTAGAAGAAATTGACCGTCATGAAACAGAGTTAAACAAACTGAGAGAAGAGATAAAACAAAATGGTTAGTTTAAAAGGTGAATCTATTGTTATTTTTGGCGGGAGCGGTTTTATCGGCTCCCATCTCGCTGAGCGATTGGTCAATTTGGGGGCCAAGGTTACGGTGGCGGATAAGGATGCGCCGTCGGCCTTTTTTGGCGGAATAATCCGCAAGGTCGGGTTCGAAAAAACGAATATATTAAAAAAGGATGATTTAAAGCCGCTGCTACGCAAGTCAAAATATGTTTTTAATCTGGCAGCGGCTCTGCCTTTTTCCGGCAAGACGGATGACTATCTGAGCTCCTGTATCAATGTCAATATCCAAGGTGCGGCTAATATCGCCTCTATGGCTAAAGAGGCAGGCGTTAAGAAGCTTGTCTTTATCTCGGGTTATGTAGTCTACGGCATCCCGGAATACTTGCCGATGGATGAAAAACACCCCACTAACCCCATAGATTTTTACGGCGCCAGCAAATTAGCTGCAGAAAAATACCTGGAGGTTATCTGTAGGCAGGCGCCTGGATTAAGCTTGGTTATTTTACGCTTAAGCAGTGTATATGGACCACGCCAGATATCCCAAGGTTTGATACCGAATTTAATGAGAGCCTCTATTAGTAATTCCAATATAGTTATAAATGCCAGAGGCCAAGAGAAGAGGGATTATGTATATATTAATGATGCGGTGGATGCCTTAATACTATCCCTAAAAGATGATGCGGCGGGCGTATTCAATGTAGGTAGTAATCAATCCGTATCTGCAAACCAAATAATAGAGATAATTGAGAAGTTATCAGGTAGGTCTTTTAGAATTAAGTATCGAAATAATAAAAGTCCCATATCCGAGGTAATTCTATCTAACAAGCGAACATGGAAATTCTTGAGTTATCAGCCAAAGGTTTCCATAAATGATGGTCTGGCTTTGACCTATCAGTGGTTTAAAAATAATTACGCAGGGAAAAATAAATGAAAAATCTATATTTAGATTTTGACGGCACGATTATTGATTCTTCGGATAGGCTATACGCAGTTTATAAAAGTATAATGACCGAATTCCAGCGTCCCTATCTGCTTAAGGATGAGTACTGGAGTTTAAAAAGAGAAAGGCAGCCTTACAGTGTGATATTGGAGAAGACCGGCTCGGGAGAATTTGCTTCGGAATATATGAAAAGATTCCTGAAAAAAGTAGAATCTCCGGATTTTTTGAAATTAGACCAGCTCTTGGAAGGTGCTCGCGAGAGCCTTTCCTTGCTTAAGAAAGATAATCGTCTGGTCTTGGTTACGCTTAGGCGCTCAAGAGAAAATTTGTATCAGGAGCTCAAATACCTGAAGATTTTTAACCTTTTTGACGCCATCTTTGACAATTTTATTGAAGGTGTAAACAGCTGGGAGATTGTCGCCGATTCTGTAAGAAACGACCCGAAGTTTAATAAAGGCAATTCCGTTATCATCGGTGATACGGAGGACGCCATACTCTCCGCTAGGAATCTGGAGATACCCAGTTTTGTGGTTTTAAGCGGTATCCGCTCCGAATTGTTTTTAAAGAGATACGAACCCGACTGCATAATCCGCGATATTAACCAGCTTCCGGAGTATTTAGCGGCAGAAAAAATCAGGGAATTATCAATTTAATGAACCAAAGGACGCCATTAATTTCGGTAGTTATACCAACCCTTAACTCTAGCCAATATCTTAGCCAGACCTTGGAGTCTTTAAAGAGGCAGACCTATCCCAATGTGGAAATTATCATCGTCGACAATTACAGCAAAGATAATACGCGTCAAATAGCCGAAAAGTTTGGAGCGACTGTATATCTGGCTGGTCCGGAAAGGGCAGCCCAGGATAATTACGGGATCCATAAGGCCAAAGGAGAATTTGTTTATCTTACCGGTTCGGACATGATTATTGACTCTGACTACATCGAGCAGGCGGTTGGTAAATGCTTAAAGGAAGGCTATGATGCGATTTATGCCAGCGTGCTGAGCAAAGAGGGGGGCGGATTTTGGGAACGGGTCAAGGCGTTAGAAAGGCTGTCTTTTATTGGAAGCAACTTAATTGAAGCAGCCAGGTTTTTTAAGAAAAGCGTTTTTATGCAACTGGGGGGGTTTGATGAGAATTTAGTCGGAGTCGAAGAGGACTTTCAGCACCGGCTGGATACCTCAGGCTATAAGACCGGACGCATTAATGCCCGGGAGGTGCATCTGCATGAGGCAACAACCTTAACCGAGGTATTTAAAAAAAGTTATTATTACGGAAAATTTATGCCCAGATATTTAAAGAAACATCCGCTGAGAGGCTCGCGGCAATTATTTCCCGTGCGGCCTTCCTATATCTGCAACATAAAAATTTTTGCCAGAGAACCGATTTATCTTTTGGGATTCGTAGTTTACAAACTCATTCAATACTCCGGCGGATCCCTCGGCCTCATTACTGGTTTCATCAAAGGACATAAAAAATTAGATTCGACACATAAGTTTCTCTACGGAGAAAGGAAGGCCAGTTGATGCAAAAAAGGTTATTATTACTTAAAAATAAATCAATTCTGGTTACCGGAGGCGCAGGATTCATCGGTAGCCATCTCGTTGATGAGCTGATAAAGGAAAGGCCGTCTAAATTAATTGTCATCGATTATATATTCAAAGGCCAGGCCAATCCCGATAACCTTAAGGAAGCCAAAAGAGTTTTCCCTTCGTTAAAACTGTATACTGATGACCTTACCGATTATAAAAAGGTAAAGGCGATATTGCGGAAAGAGAAAGTGGATGTGGTATTTGATCTGGCAACTATTCCGTTGCCAGCTTCTCTAATCAAGCCTTATTGGACATGCGATACCATGCTTAAGATTATTTTGAATCTATGTGAACTGTGCCGAGAAGGTTTATTTAAAACATTAATACACCT
>JAHIOW010000015.1 GCA_018895075.1 Candidatus Omnitrophota bacterium
CGAATGCAAACACGCTGTCGCTTCACTTATCATCATTGACTCCAGCTTCTTACTATCAAAGAACAAAGAACTCGCTGTTGCCTTATACAACATCAAATCAGAACGATTCAAAGAAAGGCTGAAAAACTAACAAACTCCTGAGTTTAATTATTATCTAATGCGCCCAGCAGGGATCGGACCTGCAACCTACGGCTTAGAAGGCCGTTGCTCTATCCAATTGAGCTATGGGCGCATCTATTTCATGTATTCGCCGTGTGGTGAACTCCTCGAACCACAGGCGCGTAAATCGATTTATTTTTTAATCCATCTATCCATCCTTTAATTCTATAATGTAAATCTGTATCGCAAACTGTTATTGCAGCGATTCCACTTCCCAACTTCTTATATTTTCTTCCACCTGAGCCACTTATTTTTGCAGTAGTCTTATAAAACTGGGCAAGAGGGATACCCGTAACTTTTGACCAATAATTTTCTGCTTCTTTTTTATCCACGTCTGGATGTACACGAAGGTGCGCTCTTAATTTCTCATCCTGTACCTTACAAATTTCTCTTAGCCATCTTAAAATAAACTTAATAAATATGGGATCTGAGTTCGTAAATCGCACTATAGCGTCTTCGGTTTTAGAGCCCTCTACCCAATAAGCCATAATGCCGAGTAATTTTAGTTCATCGAATTCAATTTCTCCTATTTCCTGTCTAGCTATCTTTTCTATTTTAGTTATTCTTTCTAACTTACGTTTATGCAATACTTGACCGCTTTGTAAACTAGCCAATCTTCGCCTCTCACGAACTTCTCCCGTAGGTATATAAGGAATATTACGCAACCAATAACTTAAAGAAGAGCGAGATACCTTTAAAAAAGTCACAATCTCATTATAAGTCAATCCCTTTTTTCTTAGCTCTATTGCTTTTTCTCTTTCTGCAATTTTCATTTAATTCGTATCGGGGAGGTGGGATTTGAACCCACGACCTTTTGGTCCCAAACCAAACGCGCTAGCCAAACTGCGCTACTCCCCGTCTGTTCGCTTATTCTCGTTAACTCTTAATTATATCAAGTACTTCTATAATGCTCAATATATTTCTGGATAATCTTTTTTGCCTTCTCTAAGGCCCGGTAGCGGTGGCTCATTTTATGTTTTATCCTCGGCCCCAGCTGGGCAAAGGTCTTTCTGTATTTAGGGATAACAAATAAGGGGTCGTAGCCAAAACCAAAATGACCTTTTAAGGCAAAACCGATATGCCCCGAACACCTGCCTTCTACCACTGCTACCACTCCCTCTTTATCTGCCAAGGCCACTGCGCAAACATAATATGCCTTTCTTTTAACCTCCGGCAGGCCGGCTAACATCTTGAGTAATTTTAGATTATTTTTGAGGTCATTTTTATCTCTACCAGAAAATCTTGAAGAATATACACCGGGCTTACCGCCCAGGGCCCGGACGCAAAGCCCGGAATCCTCACCCAGAGTAAGTTTTTTACTCAGACGCGCAATCTTTACTGCTTTCTTGAGGGCGTTTTCTCTGAAGGTCATGCCGTTTTCAATTATACGCGGGGGTTTACTGAAATCAGTCAGAGATGTAATCACAAGATTCAAGTCCTTTAAAATCTCCTTTATCTCTTCTAATTTCTTTTTGTTCTTAGTCGCTACCAATAACTCATGCTTCATAAAATATCTTTAAGCTGAGCCCTCTGAATCTCAATTAATTCTCTAACACCTTCTTCTGCCAAAACCAACATCTTATCCATCTGGTCTTTACCAAAGGCCTTACGCTCCGCAGTACCCTGTATCTCAATAAATTCACCTTTTGCGGTCATAACAATATTCATATCCACATCCGCCCGGGAATCCTCGGCATAGCTCAGGTCTAATAATAAATCTCCTCCTGATATACCTACGCTGGTGGCAGCGACAAAATCTTTTATGGGAATTTTTCTAATCAAACCTTCTTTCTTTAATTTATCTAAGGCCAAACACAGGGCAATAAAACTTCCGGTGATGGAGGCAGTACGCGTACCGCCATCTGCCTGGATGACATCGCAATCAATCCAGATTGTGCGTTCGCCCATATCCTTTAGCGCTATAACTGCCCGCAGAGAACGACCGATCAGACGTTGTATTTCACGAGAACGCCCGGAATCTCTCGTGCGGGGTATCCGCGTCTGACAGGAACGCGGGAGCATTCCATATTCGGCAGTAACCCAGCCCGTTCCTGTGCCTTTGAGAAACTGCGGTACAGATTCTTCTACCGACGCTGTACAAATCACCCAGGTATTGCCTAGTTCCATAAGACAGGAGCCTTCCGCATATTTTATGTAATCAGGCGTAATCTTAACCTTTCTTATTTTATCTGTTTCTCTACCATCCAAACGCGCCATTCAATCCTCCATTTCCAGGGACACCCTTTTTGCTAATCGGCAGGGTGTCCCCTCGCTGACTAGATGAGAGGGACACCCCTGGCTTTAGCTGAAAGGGTGTCCCTGTAGATGCTTCTTCCTTTTGCGTCTATGCCTACTATTAAAGGGAAATCCTTTACCTCTAACTTATAAATTGCCTCCGGCCCTAAATCCTGATAACAAATAAGACGGGCCTCTTTGATGTATTTCTTAAGCAGCGCCCCGCAACCAGCATAAGTCAAAAAATATACTGCCTTGTATTTTTTTATTGCCTGTATTACTTCTTTAGAGCGCCTGCCTTTGCCAATCATGGCCAGAACGCCCTGCTTTAATAATGCCGGTGTAAATTGATCCATGCGGCTACTTGTAGTTGGGCCACAGGAACCGATAATCTTTCCTTTAGGCGCGGGCGTGGGGCCGCAATAATAAATAATCGCGCCCTTTAAATCTATGGGGAGCTTCTTTTCCTGAATTAATCTCTGATGCGCCTGGTCACGGGCAGCATAAATTATCCCGCTCAATAAGACTCTTTCGCCCATTTTTAATTTTCTGATTTCTTTTTTCTCTAAGGGGGTCTTTATCTTCATACTGTTTTAGTGGCGCTTCTCAAGGCATGACAACTGATATTCACTGCTACCGGCAGACCGGCAATATGCGTAGGATAGGTCAGGATATTTACGGCTAAGGCAGTAGTTCTTCCGCCCAAACCCATTGGTCCGATATTCAGTTTATTTATCTCTTTTAATAAATCCTGCTCTAATTTGGAAAGGTAATTGGTAATTAGTAATTGGTAATTAGTAATTTTTTTCAGTAAGGCTTTCTTGGCTAAGAAACAGGCATAATCTGCAGTCCCGCCAATTCCTACACCCACAATATAAGGCGGGCAGGCGTCAGGCCCTGCGTCTTTGATAACCTCAATAACAAATTTTTTAATCTCATTGATTTTGGCAGTGGGCTTAAACATCTGCAATCGGGCCTTATTCTCACAACCAAAACCCTTGGGCAATACAGTTAATTTAAGTTTACTTCCTTTAACCAGATCAATATGTATTACTGGAGGTAAATACCCAGGCCTGTCTCTTAAAAGCGGGTCTTTTACCATAGAACTTCTTAAATAACCTTTTTTATAACCTGATGCTACGCCTCTTATTATTGCTGCCTTTAAATCACCTGCTACCCTAACCTCCTGGCCTATCTCTACGAATACGCAAGGCAGGCCGGTATCCTGGCATATCGCCAGCCCCTCTCTAGCTGCTACTCTGGCATTTTGGATAATCGCCTGCAGTATATCTTTTGTGCGTTTGTTTTTTTCTCTGCGGCAGGCAGCCTCAAGTTGAAGGAAGACATCCCTTCTTAAATCTATATTTGCGGATATACATAGTCTAGCCACAACCTTACTAATTTTATCTGCAGAAATCACTCTCATCTTCTTAGTTTCTTAGGGACACCCTTGGCTTTGGCAAAAAGGGTGTCCCTTTTATTGTTATATTCGCCTGTCACCGTAGTCTTTATGCCTCCGCGCGGATTAAATTCAGCAATAATTTTTACCCAGCGGGGCCTTGAGGCCCTAACAAAATCCTCTAATATTTTATTAACTACATGCTCGTGGAATATACCGAGATTACGATAAAATATGGTATACATCTTCAATGACTTCAACTCTACGCAATGCCTCCGGGGTGAATATTCAATCCTTATTGTGGCAAAATCCGGCAGGCCCGTCTTAGGACAGATACAGGTGAATTCAGGTATCTCCAAAGTTATAGTATATATTTTATCCGGGTATTGATTTTTCCAGACTTCAATAACCGGCGTCTTGAGGCTGCGGACTTTACCCTGTAATCCTTCGTAAGAAAACTTCTTTGATTTTTTCATCTTAAACCTATCATCTCATGCATCTGCGGTATCACACAGGTAACTATATTATCTCTGATGCATATTTCTTTAAAGTTTTTTAACTTTTCTTGCATCCGGCGGCCATTTTCATAACTATTGGGCTGCAGGACCAAAATCACAGAGTTATTTATTTCTTTGATTAATCTTAAGGCCTCTTTTAACTCATCTTTGCTGGTAGAATGGCAAATCACGGTTTTCAAAAAAACTTCTTTACAAGATGCGATCTTTAAGAATCTGCGATGCATATCCCAGAATGCATTCAGGCCGGTGGAACTGGGCAATTTCAAATCCATAGCCACTATATCCAAATAATCTATTGTCTCTTCTAATGCATCCGGGAGAGTGCCGTTTGTCTCCAGATAATTTTTAAAACCGCGCTCATGGGTTAATCTGGATATCTCTTTTAAAAAATCGTTCTGCAAAAGCGGCTCACCGCCTGTGAACGAAATAAAATTACACCCGTCTTTATAACGCACTAATTCTTCAAGCAATTCCCCGGGGGCATACTCCCTAAAACGCCCCACTTTTGTATCACAAAACTGACAACGCCCTAGATTACAACCAAAGAAACGTACAAAAAGTTGTCTTTCCCCCAAATAAAGACCTTCTCCCTGGACGCTCTCAAAGACCTCGCTAATTTTCCCCTTCATATCTTCTTGCAGGAACAGTCCCCTTGCCGTTCTGCTAGCAATGGATCTTTTATACCTGCCTCCCTAAATCCCTTAGCGCGAAAATAACAACTATCGCACTTTTCGCAAGGCCTTATGCCTCCCCGATAACAAGACCAGGTAAACTCAAAAGGAACGCCTAATCTTACTCCTGTCTTGATAATCTGCGCCTTTTTCTTTTTAATTAGAGGCGTTAATATTTGTATCTTCTTACCTTTTGCGCCAGACTTTGTCCCCGAATCTATGATCTTTCTAAATGCGCGATAAAATTCTGGCCTGCAGTCCGGATAACCTGAAAAGTCAAGCGCGTTTGCTCCGATAAATATTGCCCGGGCATTTATTGTCTCGGCATACGAAAGGGCAAAACTTAAAAATATAATATTGCGCGCAGGAACATACGTACTGGGTATTCCTTTGACACGCAAGGGTATATTTATTTTCTTATCCAGCAGACTAGAACCCTTCCAGGGCAAAGCAATTTTGACAATTTGCAATTTGCAATTTGCAATTTGCGCTATTCTTTGTGCTGCCTTGATTTCTCTGCGGTGGCGCTGGCCATAGTCAAAGATAAGGCAGAAACAGCGAAAGCCCTGACTTCTGGCAATATATAAAGTCGTGGCTGAATCCAAACCGCCGGATAATAAAACTACCGCTTTCCTCATGCCTCATAAGTAACAGAACTTGTATTATTTTCCCAGACTGTTACTGACTGGATACTTGAAACCTCAGACTGAAGATGCTCATAGATGTACTTAGCAATATTCTCGGAAGTGGGATTTACTTTTTTAAAATAAGCAAGACGATTTAAATACTTATGGTCCAACCTTTCTAAGATTTTATTCAATTCCCTCTTTAAATAGTGAAAATCCAGGACCATCCCTATCTTATCCAGATTATCCTTTCTGGCTACCGCTGCTACCTTCCAGTTATGGCCGTGTAATTCTTCGCACTTGCCCCTGTAACCGCGCAAATTATGCGCAGCGCTAAAATCTGCCTCTACTTTTATACTATACATTATCCACCATAGTCGCCTTAGGCACAGGCCTGCCTAAAAATCTCTTGGCCAACCTGCTAAACCACTCTGGATTATCACTGACATAAAATTTATGCCTGCTGCTGTGGCCTTTATTCAACAGGTTGAGGCCGGTTAAAATCTCTTTTACCTCAATGGCTACCTGTTGAGCAGAATCGATTAATTTCACCTTTTTACCTAATACCTCTTTAATCACTGGTTTAAGCAAGGGATAATGGGTGCACCCTAAGATAACGGTATCCACTCCTGCCTTTTTTAAAGGTTTAAGATAGGTCTTGGCTACCTCTAAAACCACCTTACCCCCAAACCATCCCTCTTCTACAAAAGGGACAAATAAAGGACAGGCTGAGGCAATAACTTTCACTTGCGGGTTGAGCTCTTTTATTTGGTTTTCGTAGTTGCGGCTTCTTATGGTACTACTTGTTCCTATCACCCCGATGCGTTTATTCTGCGTGGCATAAACCGCCTCTCTTACCCCCGGAGCAATAACCCCGACAATAGGCACTTTAAAATGGCTCTTAATTATTGGTAAGGCAACACTAGAAGCAGTATTACAGGCCACGCAGATGAACTTCACCTTATGCCTGAGTAAAAAGAGGATATTCTCGATAGAAAAACGGATTATCGTTTCTTTGGATTTTATACCATAAGGCACACGCGCAGTATCGCCAAAATAGACTATATCTTCAAAAGGAAGTTGACGGATTAACTCCTTCACTACAGTCAGGCCGCCCACCCCTGAATCAAATACGCCTATTGGCTTCATCGCCTGGCTGCCTCCATTAACGGCCTCTCTGCCTGCGCGTAACTGTCTATTCCCACTGCAATGGCCTCGGTTACCTGCTGGCGATAATAACTATTTTTAAGCATGCGTTCCTCGTCATTATTGGATAAAAAACCTACTTCTATTAATATTGCCGGCATAGAGGCGCCTTTTAAAACCTGGAAATTTGCTCCTTTTATGCCTAAGATTTTGGTATTTAAATTCTGGCCTATAGTCTGACATATAGCCCGGGCTAACCCTATGGACTGGGCACGGCTATAAGTATGAATCATATCCCAGAGGATTGCCTTTACAATGGGAGACTGACTGGCAAAACAAGATTTATCGAAATTCAAACTGATGTTTTCTACCGCCTCCATCGCCCACCTGGCATCATTTATCATATCAGGCGTAAGATAATAAACTTCAAAACCGCGCAAACTTCTGACGCGGTTGGCATTGGTATGGATACTGATAAAAAGATCTGCGCCAGAATTATTGGCTATATCTACCCGGCGGGCAAGAGGAATAAATATATCCGTGGAGCGGGTCATAACCACCTTGATGCCATCGCTCTTTAACAGACTGCTTAATCTCTTGGCAATATCCAGGTTAATATCCTTTTCCTTTAGGCCTGTCCTTCCTATGGCGCCGGGATCAGTCCCGCCGTGGCCGGGATCAATAACTACCTTTTGAATTTCTAACAAATGTAAATCTGCCTGAGAAGGAGAAAGCGATTCTTTAAATAAGGGATCAAGGATCTTTTGTCTAAATTGATAAGGCACAACAACCGCCCCCTGATAGATATCTACCGGATAACGCAGAGTCCTGCTGGAGCCATCAACTAACACCAGCCTCTGGCCAACCATCAAATCTATCTTATGAGCGCCTTTGCTGAGACTCGCTGTCCTGCTGAAGGTATCGTACTGGTACTCTATATTTCTTAAATCACAGAGAGAGATTAAAGGTATATAGGTTATGCCGCCAATCTTGTAAGTGGGCAAGGTTTCTCTCTTGGGGATAGTAGCACAACCCATAAAATTCAAAAGTAAAAAGGAAAAAGTAAAAACCACAACCCAAAATTCAAAAGTTTTTAACTTATTTTTTAATCTAAAGTTGTGGTTTTGCATTTTGCGTTTTACCTTTTGCGTTTCTATGGTGGCGCCAAAACACATTGTTTTGGCAACCAATTCGAACCGCCTCACTTATAACCGCACATATCCAAATAAGGCCTGTTCAATACAACACTCCTTTATACCAGAAATTAGCCCAAAAAGCAATGGAATTACGCCTTTTGGGCATGACCTACACGCAGATAACCAAATACCTAAATGTTACTGAAAAAACCATTAGAAAAGCCTGTAAATTCAGGAAGGCTCAAGAAAGGAGGTAACCGATGCGCCGATTATTCAGTATCTATAGACTATTAGAGCCAAGGGAAAGATATATCTGGGCTAAAATCCGTATCTTACATGAAACTGAGAAAGTGGTTCGACAAACTCACCATCCTTCGAACCATCCTGAGCGAAGTCGAAGGACTATATTGGTTTACAACGGCAGGAAGTCCTGGATACCTAAGTCAAGGATATATGGGGTAAGATTAAGAAAGAATACCTTTGAGATTTATGTTAAAAAAACACAATTTAAGTGTTAGTATATTTTTTGAGTATCACCGTACTTATTTTTTAGATGCACTCTCTTTACGCTCAGATTTTTCTTCCTCCACAGGCATTTGGCAATCACCTTTTAATTGAGCACCCTCAGCAATAACTAAAACTGGAGTCTCAACATTCCCTATCACTCTGGCACTAGGATCGAGTCGAAGGCGCTTGCTGCATACAATATCCCCCTTTACTCTGCCCAATATGGTTATCTCATCTCCCTTAATTGTCTTAACCTTAACATCCGCTTTTTCACCTATAATTAGGATTCCTTTTGTTTCTAACTCTCCTTCAAACTTTCCGCTTATCCTTAAATTAATAGGATTATTAAATTTGAGACTGCCCTCCATACCGGCTTCAATATTGATAACCTCATCATCTGTTTTTGGTTTTTTGTTTTTCTTAAACATTGCCCCTCCTTAGCTTGACTTCGACTTTATTTGTTTTATCTTCAGCTAAATGTTTATATTCATGGATATAATTGAGTAAAACAAGGTGGCAAGTTAGGCAATCTTGGAGTATAACAAAATTGCCATTTTCATCTTGATCAATAGCACCCGCGGGACATTGTTCGGCGCAGAGTTAACATTGGATACAATCTTTCGTAATTCTATAAGGCATTATAACTTCTAAATTAAATTTTTTTGGGATTCTGTCTCCCCTCGCATAAATCTATTTCTTGCCTAAAATCCTAAACATCCCTGTGTCGCAATCAGGACATTTACCTTTTATCGCTTTACGGTCGTTCTTCATAATAATCTCTTTTGTATCTTTTATCTCTTTTTTAGCTTTACACTTAACACAATATCCTTCCATTTCTACCCCCTTGGTATATTTACTTCTATATAATGCTGGAGCTCTGATTTAACTTTTTCGCTTAAACCCTCAAAGGTGATACCATAATAATTCTTTGCATCCTGGATCTTTTTCCAGACAATCCAACCCTGGGTTTTGAAATTAGGGACTTTCCCTCCATAAAAAAATAATCTCAAGTTAATGCATTGATTACCATTGAACTCCTGGGATGATTGAAAACACAATCCACTTGTGCCTATGTTTTCTGCAAAGGACTTTATAGGTTTTGAAATACCTGGCAATTCGACTTTTAAAATTACAGTATTATGAAAATCCTTAGTGAGTGTTAGCCGAGGCAAATTTCTTCTCTCTGGTGACTTTCCCAGAATCCAAAGCTCTTCTTTACCTTCGGGTGAGGTCAATTCTTTGGCTATCCCTCTTTTAACTAATACACTTTTTAGAGTTTCACCGGTTTCTTTAAGCTGTCCGTACTCTTTCCCCAATTCTTGCAAGGCTTTTTCCTTTTCCTTGCGCATAATCTTTTCTTGTTGAAAGAGTTTATTTTCTTCTTGTAATTGTAACTGGAGCTGTTCATATTCTTTTTCTTTCTCAAGGGCGGTTTTCTCTACTATCTTGCGCATAGCCTCCTCTTGCTCTATGTACTTATCTTTTTCTTGCAATTGTAATTTAAGCCCTTTAACCCTTTCAGCCATATTATTTGATTTATTTATACTGTATCTGCGCCAAAACAAAAATCCTAAACCTGAAATTAAAACTAACCCTGTAAGCCAAAGTAAAATAATTATAGCCTGCCCTTCCTTAAGAAACCCTGCTGAAATAACCTGGCTGCTTTCGGCCTTATCCCTTTCTGCTTCCTCTTGAGTCTCATTAGTTACCTCTGTGTTAAGATTTACCAAAGGTCGTTGATCTTCTGTTGCTTGTTTAAGCGTAGTGTCCATTGCTTCTAATCTCTCAATAACCTTACTGACTTCACTTCCTACAAAAACTTCCTTTCCCTCAGCACCTATACTAAATTCGGTTGTTTCTAATGAAGATTGAATGTCCAACAGAATAGCGTTATCTTCCTGCCAGATTTTGTAGGGCACCTTCTCTAATAATTCAAAGGTTAATGATCTAAGCGGCTTATTTTCCCCTCTTCCAAAATAGCTGCTTGTAACCTTCTTTATTACACCTTGATCCATAATAACTTCCTTATTTATTTTACTTAAGATATTTCTTGATTTAAATTCAACTACAATTCTAGGTGGATTATCTAACCAATGAGAACTAAATTTAGCCGGGCCAGAGGTGGAAATAAGTATCCTTGTGGCATCTGATTTCTCTTCACCAACGGTTTGACTGATAAAGATAAGTCCAACCATAAAGATTATCATAATCAGGCTAAAGAAAATTCGAAATTTTGAATTTACTCGCATCATGCTCCACCCCTCATTTACTTATAACCTTATATTATTTTTATAATATCGTTTTCTTTAAATTCTACATTTTGCCAACCAGGCAAAATAGCCGCGGCAGACATTTTATCTCTTAGGCTTTCTACCTGCGCCTTACCGATAAATTCATCATTGCGATAAACCGATAAAACCTCCCCTAACTTCAAATTATCCCTACTACCTAAATTTACTACAATAAAGTCATATTCTTTATTTACCATTACGACCTTACCAGCTAATCTAGATGTGGGCTTAACTACAATCTTCTCTAATGCAACTGTCTTTGGGGCCCTGGTGAATTTTTTTACCTTTGCCTCTAAAGTCTCTTTTTCCTTCATAACTACCATCAATTCGGCTTCAACTTGGCGTCTGGCAGCTATTTCTCTTTCAAGTCTATCTAAGGTATCTTTTATCTGACTGTCTTTTTCCGCTACTTCTTTTTTTAATACCAAGGACTTTTCTTTTTCAGAAACAAGTTCTTTCTCTGTCTTCTCTTTAGCCTGAAGCGTATCTAAGAGTTTAATCTCAACCACTTCTTTCTCTTCAACAGTCTTAACTAGCTGTTTTTGTATGTTTATTCTTAGCGCTTTTTCCTTTTCTTTAAGCACATAAAAAGTAATACTGCTAATTAATAAAATTATGACTGCTGCATAAATAACTTTTGGATTACGTAAAGTTTGTAGGTTTATTTTTATCATTTGGCATCTCTCCTTCCATCGATTATGCTTGGGAAGTCAAATATTTGGCTAATTCCTCAAAACGTTCTTTATTCTTGCGATAAAAAGGAAGCAAACTCTGATATTCTTTAACCTTTTCTGGGTCTTTCAATGTTACTACGAGAATGTCTCTGGATAACCAATCTTTAACATTATGATAGGCACCGATAAAAAGAATACCTTTCTCACCTTGATTTAGGGTTGCATTTATCCTATCAGCAATAAATCTATCTCTTTTATTTAAGAGTTTATTTTTGAGTAACTTATATTTTATAAATGCCGCTATTTTCTTGGATATCGATTTTGCCTCTGTAATAGCCAGTAATCTATCGCGTTCTTCTTTGACCAGATTAAAATCTTCAGTTTTTACTAAAATAGCTCCTCTCTTAAGGAGGCTGTCCACTAATTCATAGTTTCTGCTTCCTAAATTCAGGCCTTCTTCAATTATCTTCTGGCCTATTTCGCCTTCAGCAACCATCCCATCTTGATAAATTTTTGCTCCAGATGCCTCTTGAGATTCAAAATAATCTGATATTATATCCCAAAAACATTCAACTGTCGTTTTATGCCTCATCCAGAACTCTTCTCCTAAGGCCGCAATACCTCTCTTAGTTACCTCTCTTGCTAAAGAGCCAAGGTCTGCGCTGGTATGGATAACTGGAACATAAGTGAGTGTTTTCATTTTAATTGTTATTTTGTCTTGCTCTTCTGCTCCAGGCGCTCTAATCTTCTCTTCAAGGCTATGTTCTCTTTCTCTATCTCGGTTTCTTTTGCCTTTGAGGATAGATAAGAATCCTGCTGCCACCAATTTATACCCATCTCCATCGCCTTATCCACAGAGGCAACCAGAAGCCGTATCTTGATATTAAGGAGGTCTATATCCGCAAGTTGAATCTTAATATCCCCGGCAATCACAATTCCCTTATCCAATACCCTCTCTAAGATATCCGCAAGATTAGTGGCCTCAATAGCATGCACCATTTTTTGTCCTGCCATAGTATTACCCCCTTTTTATTATGCTAACTTCTTTGCCTTTATAATTAGCTCTGCTGTTCTTTTACGCAATTCCCCGAGGAAACGACAACTTTCACAGTCTAAACTTTCGCTTTTATAATCCGGGCAAGAAAGAAGCACATCTACTTCTTTTTGTAACTCTTGGGCAAATCTTACCTTCTCTTGCACTCTTTCGGTTTTATTAATTTTATCTGTAATATCCTTTATTGCAGTCTCTTGTTTTTGAAATACAGGACAACTTATTTTTTCATGTTGTTCTTTATCCATCTGATCCTCCAAATTTTACTTCGTAAAATTTGTCCCGAGCCGCTTGCTATCAGCATTATGCGGCGAGGGGCTTACATCAAATCTCCCAGAGGACCTAAATTTAGGTTTAGTTCTTCGTCTTTAAGTCCGAAGATCTCTTTTAGCTCTTTCATCTTATTTTCTAACTTCATCAACGTCTCACCGATTCCTTCGATTTCTTCCTCACTAAGAGAACCGCCTTCTATTCTCCTCATTGCCTGTTTTTCAAGCAGCTTCCTGATTAATTCTACAAGCGTAAGGACTAATTTTGCCAGCCCCTTCTCTACATTTTTAGGATTAGCATCAATCCTTTTAGGAAGTGTAACTTGAACTTTCTCTATCTCTTCGATAAATGCCTCTTGTGAGTCTGTCTCGATTGTTCTATTCATAGTCATACTGAATTCCTCTCTTGAGCAAAGCCTTGTTGCGCAAGTAATCTATTTAACATATTCTCAGTATTAAAATAACCGACTGAAGAAGGCTTTTTAGTCAAGGTGATAAAATTATAACAAGGCCAAGGACCGCTGAGCAGATACTTAAGGTTCCC
>JAHIOW010000016.1 GCA_018895075.1 Candidatus Omnitrophota bacterium
AAAACAATTCGTAAATACTTGTAATCAAGCAGGTTCTGTCGCTTGGCAGGAAATTTTAAGCCCCAAAAAAGATTTTTTGAAAATTTGCGGCTCGAACCTCACTTTAAAAGACGTAAATCTTTGTGTTATATATAAAAAGCCCTTTGACTTAGTCGTAAAATCGCAAGGCCGTTTTAACTGGCGGAGAGGGAGGGATTCGAACCCTCGAACCCTTGCGGATTACGTGTACTCCAGACACGCGCGCTCGACCACTACGCGACCTCTCCTGATAATCTATTTTTAAATCAGAGCACTTTTAGATACACAAACCTTAAAATCAATACTCCCCTTCCCCGCAGCCTTATAGCGCCCCTTATCTAACCTGGCGGAAGGAGCAGGATTCGAACCTGCGAGACCTTACGGCCTGGACGCTTTCGAGGCGTCTGGATTCAACCGCTCTCCCATCCTTCCCATTTTTGGTGCGGGATTCGAAACCGCTCCATTTCTCAATTGGCGGAGGGCGAGGGACTCGAACCCCCAATCCCATTACTGAGACAACGGTTTTCAAGACCGCCCGACTACCAATTATCGCAGCCCTCCAATGAACAAATCTTATCATCAAATTTATATACTGTCAATCCTTCAACTTACGCTCAGGATTGATGGTGAGCGAGGTCGAACCATCAATTACAGGAAAAGTTGCTTAAATACGGCGCCAAAAATCTCTTTGGCAATCTGGGAGGAATAACTGGCGAAACTTACAAAAGAGAAACTTTTAAGGACTATACTCAGACACGCAGCAAGCAATATCAGATTAATGATATAAATCAGGGAAAACCCGAAGATATAATTTGCCTTTAAGAAATCTCCCTGCCTATAACGTATGGTCTTGGCGCTAAAGACAAGGTGCAGGGCTAGGCTGAAGCCAAAAAGAAAGAAGAAATAATTAATTAATAACAGGGGTTTAATTAACAGGGATATTATTAAATAACCAATAAATAATAGAATGAAATAAATCGGCAATAAATAAGGTGCGACCTTTACCAGTGGCGCAAAGAATCTAAAGATTGTCCCCAATAATTTCTGGCCCTTGGTATAGATTTTTACCGGTTCCCAGATAAATAGATAAACGATGAGTAAACTTATTGCTCCCGCCCAGAAATAATTCTGCAGGGATTTTTTAATAGCAGCGAATTCATTTAAAAAGGCAATGGAGGTAGAATAAACAAAAGGCAGGATAATTATCCCGGCAATGAACTTGCCTAACCCGGAAACCCAGCTGGGCATCCCCGGCCCCTTAGGCCTGAGGTCAAGTTCATCTTTCAGGGAGGCAAAGTCCTTTGGGGACAACGCCCCTTTACGGAATTCTTTCTTTTCCATCAAGGTATGGCCTGAGAACTTGCGGAATTACTATCGAACCGTCTTTTTGCTGATAATTTTCTAATATGGCCGCTAAGGTCCTGGCCAGGGCTACGCCTGAGCCATTTAAGGTATGCACAAAATCTGTCTTTTTTGTATCCTTTTCTCTAAACTTTATATTTATTCTGCGCGCCTGAAAACTTTCAAAATTGCTGCAACTGGAAACCTCCAGCCACTTGTCTATGCCCGGGGCATAGGCCTCTAAATCATAACATTTTGAGGCAGCAAAACTTAAATCTCTGGTAGGCAACATTACTACCCGATACTGCAGGCCTAAGGCCTCTAAAACCTCCCGGGCATCCTTAAGTAATCTTTCTAATTCTTCGTAAGAATCCTGGGGTTTTACAAATTTAACCAGTTCTACTTTATCAAACTGATGCACGCGGATTAAACCTTTGGTATCTTTGCCGTATGAACCTGCCTCTCGGCGAAAACAGGCAGTATAGGCAGCAAAGTATTTAGGTAAACCCCCTTCATCCAGTATCTCATCGCGAAACATATTCGTAACCGGCACTTCCCCTGTAGGGATTAAAAAATAATCCTCATCTTTGAGCTTGTACATATCATCTTCTAATTTAGGAAGCTGTCCTGTTCCGGTCATCGAGGCGCGATTGACTAAAAAAGGCGGAAAAATTTCGGTGTAGTTGTGTTTGCTGGTGTGTAAATCCAGCATAAAATTAATCAAGGCCCGTTCTAATCTTGCGCCCCAACCTTTAAAAAGCACAAAATTTGAGCCGGTTATCTTGGATGCCCGCTGGAAATCAATGATGTCCAGTTGTTGGCTGAGTTCTATGTGGGTGAGAGGCTTAAAATCAAACTCCTGCGGCGTACCGAATGTGCCTACGATTTTTTTGCAGGAAGCATCGCCCACGGGAACAGACGGATGCGGCATATTAGGCACGGTTAATAACAATTCATTCAATTCTTGCTCTAGCTCTTTTAATTTATCTTCTAATTTATCTATCTTATCCGCAATAACCTTCATTGAGGCAATCTTTTTCTTGGTATCCTTTTTTGCCTGCAATAAAGCGGTTATTTCACTGTTGGCCTTGTTCTTTTCTGCCTTTAAATCTTCCGTTTCTTTTAAAACCTTACGCCGGCAGGCATCAATTTTAATCAGATTATCCAAATCTAGCTTAAGCCCGCGGTCTTCAATGGACTTTTTTACTAAATCTAAGTTTTCTCTGATAAATCTTATATCTAACATATTCTATCCTTTTAGGGACAGTCTAACCCTTGATTACCCCCAAAGGCCGCATACGGCATACACGCTTGGAAATCCCGGCATTGTGCACTACATCCACGACCTCATTGACATCTTTATAGGCCTGGGGTGCTTCTTCAACGATTGTTCCCCGGCCCGAGGCCTTTACTATTATACCCTTAGATTCTAATTCTTTCAATAATGTATTAAGATTTATAGATTTGGCGGCAGCGGTACGGGATTTTAGGCGACCAGCGCCGTGACAGGTCGAGCCAAAAGTCTCTTCTTCTGCTTTTTTAGTTCCAACAAGTAAATAGGAATTCCTGCCCATATCCCCGGGGATAATTACGGGTTGGCCTGTTCTCTTATATCTTTCTGGCAGGGCGGGGTGGCCGGGCCCAAAGGCGCGCGTTGCGCCTTTACGGTGCACGCACAGAGTTTTTTCCTTGCCACCAAGAGTATATTTCTCTATCTTGGCAATATTATGGGCAACATCGTAAATTAAATTCATTCCCATCTTCTGCCAAGACATAGCAAAAACCTTTTCAAATACCTTACGCGTAAGGTACATCAGGCACTGCCGGTTTGCCCAGGCATAGTTTGCCGCGCATTTCATTGCTCCCAGATAGGCCTTGCCTTCTTGCGAATTAACCGGCGCGCAGGCCAGTTGCCGGTCAGGAACATTGATATGGTACTTCTCCAGGCAACGGATCATACTCTTTGTATAATCATCGCAGACCTGATAGCCGAAACCGCGCGAGCCGGAATGTATCATTATAGTTATCTGGCCTAAGGTAAGGCCAAATTCATCGCAGGAATCGCGCTCGTAAAGTTGGTCAATAACCTGAATCTCTAAGAAATGATTTCCTGAGCCCAGGGTGCCGGATTGTGCCTTTCCTCTTTCATAAGCCCTATCTGAAACTGTGTTGGGGTCTGCGCCTTGAATTGCACCGTATTCTTCGGTACATTCTAAATCTTCTTCGGTTCCGTATCCTTTATCTACTGCCCATTTGGCGCCTTTGAGCAAAATTTCCCTTTCTTCTCTTGCACTAACTCTTATATCGCCTTTTGAGCCTACGCCTGCGGGAATATCCGAAAACAACACATAGACTAAATCCTTGATTTTATCTTTTATTTCATCATATTGGAAATTTGTCTTTAATAATCTGACGCCGCAGTTGATGTCAAAACCGACTCCGCCGGGAGAAATCACCCCGCCATTTTCAATATCAGTTGCTGCCACGCCTCCAATTGAAAACCCATAGCCCCAATGGATATCAGGCATAGCTAAAGAGGCATTAACAATTCCAGGTAGGAATGCCACATTAGCAACTTGTTCCATAGCTTTATCATGCCGGACATCCTTCAATAATTTCTCATTCGCATAAATAATCCCTGGCACGCGCATCCCGGGTTTATATGATCTGGGAATCCGCCAGCGATAATCATCAATCTTTTCTAATGTTCCCTGCCAGGTATCAGACATCAAAAATCACCTCTGCCTGCCAACCGGATGAGGCCTTTTCTAATTTTAACTCATGGTAGGTAGCAGCCTTAATCTCGGTATTTACTTTATAACTTTTAATATCATTGCCTGTAACAATAGCCTCAATGCTACCTTCATCTAATCTCTCTATCTTAAAATCCTTAAAGACCAGCCCTTGCGTTGCTGATAAGGATAATAACTCATTTAACCAGTTGATAAATAGTTCTTCTCTGTCAGCGGCTCTTTGTTTTAACGCGAATTTCTCTGTCCTTTGCGATTTTTTTTCTATGGTTTCGGCCATAATATCAAACATTGCCCGGGCAGCATTTTTGAATAATTCCTTTAAGTCTCTGGCCTTAACCCTAATACCTATATCTGCGGTATGTTCAATTATTTGGTAGTTCTTCATGAAATAAAAATGGGCCATGAAGGAGTCGAACCTTCGACCTTGACATTAAGAGTGTCCTGCTCCACCGATTGAGCTAATGGCCCTATTTTAACTTAAAATGTAAAATTCAAAGCGCAAAACTTAAAAAATTATTATATATTATAACATACTATAATAAAATTTTGACTTTTTAGTTTCAGTTTTGAGTTTTTAATTTCCAATGCGCCTAGGTGGATTCGAACCACCAAAAGCCAGTTCCGCCCCTCGCCTTAATTCAGGCGGATCCCGAGTAAATTGTTTATCGCGCTCGGCGAGAGTCGAACTCGCAACGCCTAGCTCCGAA
>JAHIOW010000017.1 GCA_018895075.1 Candidatus Omnitrophota bacterium
TATGGACTGGGGAATGAAAAATAGGATGAGCCGAATATTTAAACCCGATGATGGCCATACCGTGATGCTGGCTGTAGACCATGGATATTTCTTAGGCCCGGTGAGCAGATTAGAGAAGCCGGCTGAGACCATTGAACCGCTTATTCCTTTGGTAGATTCGCTTATGCTTACCCGGGGACTACTGCGCAATTGTATTAATCCTAAATACAATATCCCTGTTGTCCTCAGGGTCTCAGGCGGCAATAGTATTATAGGAGGCGCATTATCTAACGAAGGGATTACGGTTTCTATGCAAGATGCCCTGCGCCTTAATGTCTCTGCTGTAGCCCTTTCTATTTATGTGGGCACAGACCACCAACATCAAACCTTAATCAATCTGGCTAATCTGATTAATGCCGCAGAGGATTACGGTATCCCGGTTTTGGCAGTTACTGCCGTAGGCAAAGAATTAGAAAAACGCGATGCGCGGTATCTTTCTTTATCCTGCCGCATTGCTGCGGAATTGGGGGCACGCATAGTAAAGACATATTATTGTGAGGATTTTGAAAAGGTAATTGAATCTTGTCCTGTTCCTGTAGTTATTGCTGGCGGACCGAAGATGAAAAGCGAGCTGGATGTCCTGGAGATTGCTTATAATGCCATGGCCAGAGGGGCAAAAGGCGTGGATATGGGCAGAAATATCTGGCAGTCAGAGTGGCCGCAAGCCATGGCCTCTGCTATCTCTAGTATTGTCCACAAGAAGGCATCAGTTAAACAGGCAGTGGATTTATTTAATAGCTTGAAAAACAGGGGCCGTTAAACCCGCCTTATAAACAGACTCTCTGGTTATGACCAATAAGGAAAAGACATTAAAGACGGAAATAATTAAGACCGGCAGAAAGTTATATACGCTGCGTTTAGTGGCAGCAAAGATGGGCAATCTCAGCGCCCGTTTGGATAGAGATAATATCCTTATTACTGCCACAGGTGTTTGTTTAGGAGGTTTAGAATACAAAAATATCCTTAAAGTAAGTCTTACTGAAAAAATCCGCAGGGACATAAAGCCAGTGAGTTCAGAGTTTCCCTTGCATCGTCTTATCTATAAAAATCTCGATACCAAAACCGTAATCCACTGTCATCCTCCATTAACCAATGCCTATTTTTCCATCTACCCCAGCCTTAAGGTATTAACCCATGAGGCAAAATTTTGCTTAGGTAACATTCCTGTAGTAAAACAAGGGACCCCTACAATCAGCAAACCCGAATTGGTAATCAATGCTTTAAAGAGAAATAATCTGGTAGCGATTAAGAATCATGGTATAGTATGCAGTGCAAAAAATTTTGAGGATGGTTTGCATTTGATTGAACTCTTAGAGGAAACAGTAAAAACTATCTCCATAATTAGATTATTCAAAAAAGAAATGCCTGATGATTTAGATAAGACATTAAAGGAAAATTTAACTGTATAAATTACCCAGAACTCAATCAGGGCGTCCTTTTCTCAAGGGCGCCTTTTTTATGATATAATATAGTTATTATGAGAGATATAAAAGATTTAACCTTAGAAGAACTGAGGCAGGTTTTGCAGGGCTGGAAACAAGCAGGTTTTCATGCCCGGCAGATCTTTTCCTGGATATACAAAAAAGGGATTCAGGACTTTAGCCAGATGAGTGATTTGCCTGCGGACTTAAGAAGGCGGTTGCAAGAAAACTTCTTTATTCTTGATTTCAGATTAGCCAGGGTCTTTCAATCCGGAGACGGCACAGAAAAATCTCTTTTTGCATTAAAAGATAAAAGTTTCATTGAGGCAGTAATTATACCCGCAGAAAAAAGACTGACTGGTTGTGTTTCTACGCAGGTGGGCTGTAGATTTAATTGCCGTTTTTGCGCCAGCGGCCTGGGGGGTTTTAAAAGAAACTTGACCACAGGAGAGATTCTAGGAGAGGTTTTATATCTAAAAAATAATCTAGGGCATAAACGGCTTAGCCATATTGTGTTTATGGGGGTGGGTGAGCCACTGGATAATTACAATAATCTCCTTAAAGCCATCCGCATTATAAATTCAGGCTATAGTTTTAATATTGCTGCCCGCAGAATTACCATATCTACCTGCGGTATTATCCCCGGGATTAAAAGATTAGCAGATGAGGGCCTACAGATAGAATTATCCGTATCCTTACATGCTAGCGATGATAAGACCAGGTCAGCGCTGATGCTCGTTAATAGAAAATACCCCCTGAAGGATTTAATAGCTGCCTGTAGTGAATATATAAAAAAGACAAACCGCCAGATTACCTTTGAATATGTCTTGATTAAGAATGCAAATTCTGATTTGCAAAGTGCGCGAAATTTAAGTACAATATTAAAAGACTTGAATCTTTCTAAGGTTAATCTTATTCCTTGCAATACAGTCAGAGAACTTAAAGTAGGGCCACCGGATAAACCGCAAGTCCTTTTGTTTAGGGATTATCTTTTAAAATCAGGCGTAAAGGTGACCCTGAGGAAGCCTCGAGGCCAGGATATTGAGGCTGCCTGCGGACAGTTAAGATTAAGATATGAGAAGAAATAGTCGTCAGTTAAAAGTTTTTTTATTTGCTATTTGCTATTTGCTATTTGCTATTTTAGGGGGTTGTGTAAAAAGAGAAATCACCAACATAGATTCAAAGGGCAAGAATATTATCTGTTTTGGTGACAGCATTACCTGGGGATATGGGGTGAGTCCAGGCCAGGATTACCCTTCGGCACTGGCTAAGATGCTCAATATCCCGGTAATAAATGCGGGTATTGATGGGGATACATCTATTGAAGCCGTAAAACGTATAAATACGGATATAGTAGACAGGGATCCGCTCTTGGTAATTATTGAATTTGGGGGAAACGATTTTTTAAGAAAGATACCGCTAGAGGTAACCGTAAATAATATCAGAAATATGGTAGATGAGATTCAGGCAGAAGGGGCAATGGTAGCTATAGCAGATGTAAGCACGGGTTTTGTTATGGATGAGTACCGCCGGGCATTTTATAAGATTTCTAAAGAAACAAAGGCGATATTTATACCTGATTTATTAAGCGGCATAGTTATCAATCCCCGGCTCAAGAGCGATTTTTTACATCCCAATCGCGATGGCTATCAATTGATTGCCCAGCGAGTTTACCGGGCCTTGGCGCCTTACCTTAAGCAGAATAATCTTACCCGGAAATAAACAATTAAATCAAGGATTAGTGAAATGCAGAGGTAATAAAAAAGTGGTGAGGCTTTTTAGGCAGGTGTCAATTTGTCTTTCTCACAATAAGCCTATTCGAGATGCTCTTGGCTTGAAAGAACTTTCTGGTAAAGTTCCGCGCTTTCTTATGGTCATATTTTTTACAGGAAAAAATATTGATATGTGCGGAATTCCAGAGTTCGGAAAAGTGTCCGGTTATGGAACTGGTTTCTATTAACTGCACTAGCGAGTAGCCTTTGGTATAGGGCTTGTCATACCCGAAGTGGGGTATTAGAGTCTTGCCATATTTTTTCATTTTTATAACCCTACAGAGGGTATCTACATATTTCTGCAGCGCACTCCTTGATTTTATTATCTGAGGATTACAGTTGTATAAATCCAGTATCAATTCGTATCCGTATATCTTTTTTTTCTTCATTTTTATCACCTCAATATTTCCTTGATATAATTTGGCAGCTGAAAACAGGCGCTGTGAATTTCGGGGTTATAATATCTGGTTTTAGATTTCAATTGGGTAAATCTCTTCTTTAGCGTTTTAAGGTTTATTTTTCCGGGATTGATTCCGGAAGAACAGAAGATGAAGGTAAACAATCCGCCTATATAGGTGGGCACAGCAGCGGTATATACCGCAGAATATTTAAAAAATTTACCAACCCTGGCGTAGTTATCTTGAAGTTCTTTTTTTTGAAAGAAACTGGAACCGCTTTGCCTGACCATGATCCCATTTTGCCGCAGTAAATTAGATAGATTATGATAGAATTTATCCTGGAATAATGTTTTCCCGGGGCCTATTGGGTCAGGAGAATCTACGATTGCCACATCATAGTCCTTAAGTTTATCCTTTACGAATTCAGCGCCATCTCCGATTATCAATTCCAGTTTTTTACTCTGAAACGAATTCCGGCAGATTCCAGGTAAATATCTTTGGGATTGATTAATTACCTGTTTATCTATTTCTACAAGCGTTACTTTTTTGACGGTTCTATGTTTTAAGACTTCCCGCAGGACACCTCCATCTCCGCCGCCGATGACCAAAACATCCTTTGGCGCTGGGTGGGAAAATAAAGGGATATGAGTCAGCATCTCATGATATACAAATTCATCCCAGGTGCTGGTTTGAATTATGTCATCCAAGATAAGAAACCTTCCTAAATGTTGACTCTCCAAAAATCTAATCTTTTGAAATTTGGATCTGGTACTAGAAAGGTTTTTCTTTATCTTAAGCCCCAATTTTGCGTCTGGAAAGAGCGATTCAAAGAACCAGCCGTTTTTCATCTAGGATACCTCTTTTGAGTTCCAATATCTGTAAATCCTGTGTTTCAAATCCTTGTTTAAGAATTGGCAGTGCCTTGTAAGGATTTACCTTGCCGCAGACAAATATATCAACAGCAGCATAACCAAATTCCGGCCAGGTATGGATAGAGACATGGGATTCTTTTAATATGGCGACACCAGAGACACCATTAAAAGGAGAGAAAATATGGGCCTGAACTTTTAGAAGTGTAGCGCCGCAGGCTTTTACAATTTGCTTAAGAATTTTCTTGATGATTTTCGGAGAAGAAATATTCTTAGCATTCCATATCTCTACCAAAAGATGTGTACCTGCGTGATTGAGAACCTTGCCTTTACAGAAAACAGATTTTTTCTTTTTCCCACGCTTCATTTTCTTCATTAAAGTGAGATTATATCTCTACATTCAATTTATATATTAAATAGAATTTTAATTAAAGTCAATATTTATTTAATTTTGGATTCCTCAAAAGGCAGGTTTTAGGAACTAAACAGAGAGAGGGTAAAATTTTGGTGCCGAGGGTGGGAGTCGAACCCACACGAGGTTGCCCTCAACGGTTTTTGAGACCGCCGCGTAAGCCATTCCGCCACCTCGGCAGAAACCTGACTGTCAGTATGCCTTAATTTGAATATCTTAAATATAACATCCTAA
>JAHIOW010000018.1 GCA_018895075.1 Candidatus Omnitrophota bacterium
GATAGCCAAAGCCATAAAGAAAAGGAGATGTAAAATGAAGAAGTTTATAGGATTGGTAATAGCGTGTAGTTTAGCGTTAGGATTTTTTACGCAACAGGTTTTTGCAGCAACTAAATTAATCAAGATTGACGGCTCAAGCACGGTTTTCCCTATTACCGAGGCGGTAGCAGAGGAATTTCAAAAGCAGCATAGCGGCATCAAGGTAATGGTGGGAATCTCGGGAACCGGAGGAGGTTTTAAGAGATTTGGGAGGGGAGAAATAGATATTAGCGACGCCTCTAGGCCAATAAAACCGAAAGAGGTCGAACTTTGCAAAGAGAACAATATTGGTTATATTGAATTACCCGTAGCTTACGATGGGCTGGCAGTGGTGGTCAACCCCAAAAATACCTGGGTAGATTATCTTACAGTTAAGGAGCTGAAAAAATTATGGGAGCCATCCAGCCAAAGGGTAATTACTAAATGGAGTCAGATAAGAGAAGGTTTCCCAGATAAAGAAATTCGCCTCTATGGAGCTGGAACAGATTCTGGAACCTTTGATTACTTTACAGAGGCAATTTGTGGTAAAACAGGCGCCAGTAGAGGTGATTATACTGCCAGTGAAGACGACAATGCACTGGTAGAGGGAGTTGCTTCAGATACTCATGCCCTGGGTTATTTTGGTTTAGCTTATTATGAGCAAAATAAAGATAAGCTAAAGATTGTTCCAATAGATGATGGAAATGATGCCAACGGCAAAGGCCCGATTGAGCCAACATCGCAATCTGTAACGGACGCTACATATCAACCTTTAGCCAGGCCCATCTTTATATACATTAGCACCCAAGCAGCAAAAAAAGAAGAAGTTCAGAAATTTGTAGAGTTTTATCTAAAGAATGCCCCAGAGTTAGTAGCTGAGGTGGGTTATATTCCTTTGCCAAAAGAAGCCTATGCAGCGGCGCTGGAACGTTTTAATAAACGTATTACCGGCTCTGTCTTCGGTGGTAAAGGCGCGAAGATGGGAGTAAAGATGGCAGACCTTTTACGCATGGAAAAATAATTGTTATACAAAAAGAGAATTATTTTAAAATTAAAGGAGTTTCTGATTGAGAGGGGGCTATTTTTCTGTAGCCTCCTTTCAGTGCTTATTACTCTAGGGATTGTCCTCGTTTTATCTTTTGAGACTTTTGAGTTCTTTAAAGAAGTGCCAATCTGGAAATTCTTAACCGATACCCAATGGACTCCGCTTTTTGTCAATAAACATTTTGGAATACTGCCTTTGCTATGCGGAACATTTTTGACCACCTTGATTGCTATTGGCGTGGCTGCTCCTATTGGTTTGGTGAGCGCGGTTTATTTAAGCGAATACGCTTCGCTAAAAACGAGAAATATAGTTAAGCCTTTGATGGAGATATTAGCCGCTGTGCCTACAGTGGTCTATGGGTATTTCGCGCTTTTGTTTGTAACTCCGCTTTTAAAGCAAATTATTCCTAATTTAAGCGGATTCAATTCTTTATCTGCCGGAGTGGTTATGGGAATTATGATTGTTCCTCTTATATCTTCTTTAAGCGAAGATGCTATGCGGGCGGTGCCGATGGGATTAAGAGAGGGGGCATATGCAGTTGGCTCAAATAGACTGCAGGTGGCCTTAAGAATAGTATTACCTGCCGCATTATCCGGAATTACCGCGGCATTTATCTTAGGCATATCCCGGGCTATTGGCGAGACAATGATCGTGGCTATCGCCGCAGGCCAACAGCCGAGATTAACCTTGAATCCTTTGGTGCCTATACAAACTATTACTGCCTATATTGTTCAGATAAGTTTAGGTGATACGCCTCACGGAACGCTGGAATACCGCACTATTTTTGCCTGCGGGATGAGCCTTTTTATCCTGACGTTTATTCTAAATATTTTTAGCTTTAAACTAAAGAAACGCTTTCAGGAGATTTATGAATAAGAAAGTTCTTAACAAAAGATTGGATAAGGGGTTTAAAATCTTAGGTATTGCCTCAACAGCCTTTGGTTTAATTGTGCTTTTAGTTTTGATTATTGATATTTTTTTAGACGGAGCGCACAGGCTTAATTGGGATTTTTTCGTGAGTTTCCCTTCACGTAAACCTGAATTAGCCGGAATTCTCTCCGCCTGGGTAGGGACGGTTTGGGTTATGGCTTTAACCGCACTTATTGCTTTACCTTTAGGCATAGGCGCAGGCATTCATCTGGAAGAGTATGCGCGAAAGAATTTCTTAACTAATTTTATTGAAATAAATATCGCCAATCTGGCAGGGGTTCCTTCTGTGATATACGGCCTTTTAGGCTTAGGCCTATTTGTGCGCTATTTTAATTTGGATAGAAGTGTTCTGGCTGGCGGGCTTACTTTGGCGCTTTTAATTTTACCGGTGATTATACTTTCGACACGCGAGGCCCTAAGGGCAATCCCTTCTTCTATCCGAGAGGCATCTTATGCCTTAGGAGCAACCAAATGGCAAACCGTGCGGCATCAACTAATGCCGGCGGCCTTAGGCAATATTATGACCGGAGTAATTTTGGCTATGTCTCGGGCAGTAGGAGAGACAGCGCCTTTAATTACAATTGGCGCGCTTACCTATATTGCTTTTTTACCGCAAAGCCCGGTTGTATTTTCAGGCGGTTTTCCTTTTATACATTTTAGCCTGCAGGGGTTATTTGATCCATTTACGGCCTTACCAATTCAGATATTTAACTGGGTATCGCGCCCACAAAAAGGTTTTTTTGCTGATGCTGCAGGGGGAATTATTGTTTTATTGGGCCTAACACTGATTATGAACGCTATTGCTATTTTATTAAGGCATCGTTATCAAAAGAAAGTCAGGTGGTAGAATAAATGGAACCTACATTTAAAATACATGGATTAAGCGCTTTTTATGGAGCAAAAGAGGTTTTAAAAGGGATAAATATCAATATCCTGCCGAATTCCGTTACTGCGATTATCGGGCCGTCAGGGTGTGGTAAGAGCACTTTTATTCGTTCCTTAAATAGGATTAATGATTTGATATTAAGTTTCTATACCGCAGGCAAGATCTTTTACCATAATCAAGATATCTATGCTAAAGATGTGGATGTGTTTGATTTGAGAAGGCGCATAGGTATGGTTTTTCAGAAACCCAACCCCTTCCCTAAATCAATTTATGACAACATTGCCTATGCTTTAAGAATACACGATTTTACTACTCGAGAGATGATTGATGAAATCGTAGAAAAGAGCCTTAAAAAAGCCGCACTCTGGGATGAGGTCAAGGACAATCTAAGGCAAAATGCCCTTACCCTTTCAGGCGGACAGCAGCAGCGGCTTTGCATAGCGCGCACCCTGGCAATCGAGCCGGAGGTTATTTTATTTGATGAGCCCTGTTCTAGCCTCGACCCGATTTCTACTGCCAAGATTGAAGAGCTGATTCA
>JAHIOW010000019.1 GCA_018895075.1 Candidatus Omnitrophota bacterium
TATGGTCGAATTGACTTAAGAGCAATTTTTACTACCGGATGGGATACCCTGGCAGTATTTTATCGCATGCACATTTTAAAATACTATGACCGTATCGATTATTATCGCCGTAAAGACCTGGCAGAATAATTTAGAAGAATGCATTAATAAATGCCGGGAACTGGACTTTTCTGACTTTGAGATTTTGATCTTACCGGATACGACGCCAAAGGGACTGTTCCCGAGTTCTCTAAACCAAAGTCAAAATAAGGGGACTGTCCCTATAAGAATTATCCCTACTGGTTCAGTAAGCCCTGCGTATAAGAGAGATTTAGCATTAAGTTACGCTAAAGGAGAAATTCTTGCTTTGCTTGACGATGACGCTTATCCGCACCAAGGCTGGCTTAAATGTGCCTTAGAAAATTTTAAAGATCAGGATATTGCAGCAGTAGGAGGGCCGGCAATAACGCCGCAGGGCGATAATTTTAAACAGAGGGCTAGTGGGTTGGTTTATTCCTCTTCTCTTGCCAGCGGAAAATTTACATATCGTTATTTACCAAAGAGAAGGCGTTACGTAGATGATTATCCCAGTTGTAATTTTCTGGTGCGCAAATCCATAATGCAGGAACTAGGTGGTTTTAAGACAAACTTTTGGCCAGGAGAAGATACGAAATTGTGTTTGGATATTATCCATAAACTCGGCAAAAAGATAATCTATGACCCCAGGGTTCTGGTCTGCCATCATCGCCGTCCGCTCTTTTTACCCCATCTTAAGCAGGTAGCCAGTTACGCTTTACATCGGGGTTATTTTGTGAAAAAACTTCCCGAGACTTCATTAAGAATCTCCTATTTTCTTCCCAGTATTTTACTCATCGGCCTTTTTTTAGGAGCTGTTATGTCTCTATTTTTAATACCTATAAAAATAATGTTTTTTTTGTGGATATTTTTATATATTTTTTTGGTTCTTATCTCTAGTATTTCTAAAGAGTTACGTTTGATTCCTTATGTATCTGTTGGTATAATACTCACGCATTTTATATATGGTATTTATTTTCTAAAAGGCCTATTATCCAGACGTCTCTTTGAAGAAAAGTAAGATAAATAGGGACTGTCCCCGCAGGGGACTGTCCCTAACCATAATATGAAGGTTATAATCTCTTATCCACCTTTTTCAGGTATTAAAGGCACCCCTTTACTTTCGCAGAACAGGCAATATCAAGTATTCAGCGAGAAAACGGTAATTTATCCAGTTGTTCCTGCAAGCGCGGCTACTCTTTTAAAACAGGCAGGCCATCAGGTTATCTGGCTGGATGGCATTGCGCAAGATTTATCCTATGATAGATTCATAGAAATTATTCAACAAGAAAAACCCGATCTTATTGCCTTTGAGACCAAGACCCCAGTGGTTAAACAGCACTGGAGGATAATCAATGATATTAAGGGACTGTGGGATAGCTCCAGGGGACTCATCCCCCCGAAGGGGACTGTCCCCAAGATAGTTCTCTTCGGCGACCATGTAACCGCCTTGCCTGAAGAGTCCTTTCAGAATTCCCAAGTCGATTTTGTGCTTACGGGCGGTGATTACGATTTCCTCTTACTGAATCTTTGTAATTTTCTTAAAAGCAAGGGACTGTCCCCGCGGACGGCTAATCCAAAGGAAACCCAGGGGACTGTCCCTGAAAGTATCGAGCTTGAGCCGGGAATACACTATAGAGACAACGGCGCAATAAAAAATACGGGTCAGTTTCAACTAAATCATGAGCTTGATGCATTGCCCTTTATAGACCGGGATTTAACGCAATGGCAACTCTATGCCTATAAAAATGGAAATTACAAGAGGACTCCCGGCACTTATATTATGAGTGGCCGCGATTGTTGGCATAACCAATGCACATTTTGCAGTTGGCCTACCTTATATCCGAAGTTTCGTGTACGTAAACCAGATAATGTTTTAGATGAAATTGGTCAATTGATTGAAAAGTATCAAATCCGTGAGATTATGGATGATAGCGGCACCCTTGCGGTAGGGGATTGGCTAAGAGAGTTCTGTTTAAGTATGATTGAACGAGGATATAACAAAAAGATTTATTTGGATTGCAATATGCGTTTCGGCGTTTTATCAGAAGAAGAGTTTCGCTTGATGAAGAAAGCAGGATTCCGACTTCTTTTATTTGGTTTGGAATCTGCCAGTCAAGAGACTCTAGATAGAATAAATAAAAATCTAAAAGTTGAAAGGATTATCCAAGACTGTAAATTAGCCAGCAAGGCAGGGTTGTTTCCTCATATCACTATAATGTTCGGTTATCCCTGGGAAGACTACGCTCAGGCATTGCAAACTTTAAAATTAGGCAAGTGGCTCTTAAAAAAAGGCTATGCCTATACTATGCAGGCAACGGTAGTTATCCCGTATCCGGGTTCGCCTCTATTTAAGGAATGCAAAGAAAAAGGCCTGCTTAAGACTTTGGACTGGGATGATTACGATATGAAACAACCGGTAATGCAGAATTCAATTCCAGATGTCAAAGTTATGGAATTAGTGCGGGGGATGTATAAGGTTTCTTATGACCTTGAGTTTGTTATCAGGAAGTTCTTTTCAATAAGAGATATATATGATTTGAAGTATTTTTTACGCGCCGCAAAGAAAATTATGGGGCATATCCTTGATTTTAAAGGAGGGGCATAAAAATGTTTTGGTCAATAATCGGCTCAACTGCCGCGGTTTTTACCATGTTTGCTTTCATCCCGCAGATTATCAAAGCACTAAAGACTAAATCGGTAAAGGATGTAAGCCTGGTTACGTTGCTACAGTTGTCTCTGGGGGTTACATTGTGGATTGCCTATGGAATACACTTAAAAGATGCAATTATAATTACCGCCAACAGTATAACATTAGTAACCCTGATTATACTATTATGCCTTTATTTTAATTATAGGAGGAGAGGATAATGAAAAAGGCTTTAATTACCGGCATAACGGGACAAGATGGTTCATATTTGGCGGAATTTCTATTAGAGAAAGGTTACGAGGTCCACGGCATAATCAGGAGGGTGGCTTTGGAAGACCCCAGACATAGACTATGGCGGATAAGACATATCTTGGACAAATTAACTTTGCATTCTGCCTCGTTAGAAAGCTATGCCAGTATATTTAATGTAGTAGAAAAGGTAAAACCAGATGAATGTTACCATTTAGCTGCTCAAAGCTTTGTAAGTTATTCTTTTGAAGATGAGTTTTCAACCATTAATACCAATATTAACGGAACGCATTTTGTTCTATCGGCAATTAAAGAAAAGGTGCCCAAATGTAAATTTTATTTTGCGGCGAGCAGTGAACAGTTCGGCCACGCAAAAGAAAGCCCCCAAAATGAAAATACGCCTTTTTATCCACGTTCGTCTTATGGAATCTCCAAGGTTGCAGGTTTTGATTTAACCCGAAATTACCGTGAGGCTTATGGTCTGTATGCCTGTAACGGAATTTGTTTCAATCATGAATCACCACGCCGAGGTTTTGAATTTGTAACGCGAAAGATATCCGGTGGCGCTGCTAAGATCAAATTGGGGATTTCTAAAGAATTACATATAGGAAATCTAGATGCCAAAAGAGACTGGGGTTTTGCTGGTGATTATGTTAAGGCAATGTGGCTTATGCTTCAACAGGATAAGCCCGATGATTATGTAATCGCCACTGGAGAGACTCATTCAGTTAAGGAGTTTGTAGATTTGGCTTTCAAATATGTTGGCCTTAATTGGCAGGACTATGTGGTTATGGATAAGACCCTTTATCGCCCCGCAGAGGTTTACGAATTAAAAGGCGATTACAGTAAGTCGAAAAATAAATTTGCTTGGAAGCCAACTTTAAATTTTGAAGATTTAGTCAAGATTATGGTTGATGCGGATTTAAAAAGACTTAAAGAAACAGA
>JAHIOW010000020.1 GCA_018895075.1 Candidatus Omnitrophota bacterium
GCAGAGAACGCGTGAAATTTGCTGCCGGAGAACCACCTGCGCCTGTAACTAATATCCGCTTCATGATTTTATCTCTCCTATGTTATTTTTCTGCTTATACCAGATAATCGTTTCTCCAAGGCCTTCTTCCAATGAAACCTTGGGAGAATACCCGAGCATTCTCTTAGCCTTTGAAATATCAGCATTTCTGCGCGGCTGGCCTCCTAAGTGCGCCGAATCAAAATTCACTTTAATCTTACTGCTGAAAAGCTTAATAATCAGAGTTACTAAGTCTTTAATCTTAATTTCTTCCGTGGTTCCGATATTAAACACTTCTCCGAAAGCGCCTTTTTCTACAGCTAACATTATTCCATTTACCAAATCAGAAACATAGACAAAAGCTCTTGTCTGTTCGCCATCTCCCCAAACTACCAAAGGATCCTGGCCGCCTGCAATTTTATGTATCAAAGCCGGTATGACATGGGCTTTGTCTAATTCAAAATGGTCGCGCGGGCCGTAAGAGTTGTACGGCCGGATAATTACTACTCGCATGCCAAATTCCTGTTCATAGGCCTTTGCCTGAATCTCAGCAATACGTTTGGACCAGCCATAGCCGAAGTTAGTCGGCTCAGGGTCATCTTTGAAGCCTTCTTCTTCCGGCGTAGGGATAGTGCAATATCTAGGATAGACACAGGCTGAACTAATGCATAAATAATCCTTTACCCCCTCTAATCTGGCTGCTTCCATTACATTAGTATTCAACAAAACGTTTGCGGTAAACATGGTTCCTTGATGCTTAACATTAAAACCTACCCCTCCCACCTTCGCTGCCAGATGCATAACGATATCCGCATTTCTAACGGCCCCACAGCAAGCATTTATATCTTTTAGGTCCAACTTTAGAAATTCAATCTTATTCAAACACGACTTTAAATTGTCTAAAGTACTATTCTCAAGACTATCCGCTACTTTGACCTTGGCGCCTTCCTGCACTAATCTCTCTGTAAGATGACTGCCTATAAATCCAGCACCACCCGTAACCAAAACGTTTTTATTCTTCCAAAATCCTGGCATAGTTATTCTTTCTTTTTTAAAATACGCAGAAAAGTATCCACAATAAAATCTAAATCTTCCTTTGTTAGGTATTGATGACAACCAATGTAAAACCCATTTGCTCCGATGTATTCTGCATTGGGAAGCTTATTTTTATATTGGCTTTTTAAAAAATGGTAGGCTGGCTGTTGAGTAGGTATACAGCCAAAAAGCGGCCGGGTTTCAATGCCTTCTTTTTCCAAATCTCTACGTAGCATAAGACGCGAAATCATCTTGGTATCTTTAATAATAATCGGGTAAGCTAAATAACTGATATTCTTTGAATAACGCGGAAGCTGCAGAATATTATTTAATCTGGATAATCTCTCATTTAAATATTTTACATTAGAATTTCTTATTTCAAAAATTTGATCGGCCTTCTTTAGTTGAGTTAATCCCAATGCTGCTTGAAACTCCATAATCTTAAAGTTAAAGCCAATCATATCATGGCAGAAACGCGGGTCAAAGTCCTCTTTGCCCTGATAGTTATCTAAAGGAGGACAAATTCCGAGTGAGCGCGTGCAGACATTGCATTCGCACATTCTCCCATGGGCTTTAATTTTCTTAAGTAGCTTAAAAATATTGTAATCATTGGTTGTAATTGCGCCCATCTCGCCTGCCTGAATATTATGCGCTATATAAAAAGAAAAAACCGCTAATTCTGATAACGAACCAACCCGCCTTCCTTTATAAATAGTGCCGTGCGCCTGAGCTGCATCCTCCATTACTAATAGATTATATTTTTTAGCAAGCTCATTAATTGCCTCCATATCCACAGGATAACCCATCAAATGCACTGGAAGAATCACCGAAGCGCCACTCTCTTTATCCAGGGCTCTTTTTATGTTCTGGGGGGTTATAATTAAAGTATCTCTATCGACATCAACAAATACAGGCTTAAGCCCAGAATGTAATATAGCGTTAATTGTCGCTATGAAAGTCAATGGTGTAGTTATTACCTTAGAACCATCTTTTATACCGAATTTATATTTTAGGGCTGTAAGCCCACTAATTAATGCCGAAGTTCCAGAATTAACCGCAATTGAATATTTAGTTCCGATATAATCAGCCCAGGCCTTTTCAAATTCAAAAGTTTTTTTACCTTCGGAGATCCTACCAGAATCAATAACATCGATTAATGCTTTTTTTTCTTTTTGTCCAAGCTTAAATTCTCCAACAGCAATTCTTATCATATTAGGCTTTGTTCTCTGTTTCTTTAAGTCTTTTTAAATCCGCATCAACCATAATCTTGACTAAATCTTCAAAATTTAAAGTTGGCTTCCAACCAAATTGCTTTTTCGACTTACTGTAATCGCCTTTTAAGTCGTGAACCTCTGCGGGGCGATAAAGGGCCTTATCCGTAACCACATAGCCCTGCCAATTAAGGCCAACGTATTTGAAAGCCAAATCTACAAACTCCTTAACTGAATGGGTCTCTCCAGTGGCGATTACATAATCATCGGGTTTATCCTGTTGAAGCATAAGCCAGATTGCCTTAACATAATCACCAGCAAAGCCCCAGTCTCTTTTGGCATCTAGATTTCCTATATGTAATTCTTTAGAAATCCCCAATTTGATCTTAGCAGCGCCACCGGATATCTTTCGCGTTACAAATTCAAAACCTCGGCGTGGTGA
>JAHIOW010000021.1 GCA_018895075.1 Candidatus Omnitrophota bacterium
GGTTCCATATTACTTCCTCACTAAAGACTACTTTGCCATCTATTACCGCACTTACTTTTCTATCACTTGCTTCCTTTAATTATTTTTACGTAGAACAGTTAATAAAGACGCTTTTATGGATTTATGGTGGACCTAAAATAATTATAGGTGGTCCCAAAGAAATTGGCGAACATATTAAAAAATTGTATTCTCAAAAAGGGAAACGTTTTTTTGATGCAAATTTTATGTCTAATATATATGGACAACCTTTTTCTATAGTGGCTTGTAATGCCGAACAAGTAGTTCCGGTTAAAGAAAAATCAATTCCCTTAAATCGACAACTTAAAGGATGCCGTATCGGTTTTGACCTTGGAGCAAGTGATAGAAAAGTAAGTGCGGTAATAGATGGCAAAGTAGTCTTTAGTGAGGAAGTAATATGGAACCCTAGCGTACAAACTAACCCAAACTATCATTATCACGAAATTATGTCTATGTTACATCGTGCTGCGGCACGTATGCCCCGCATTGATGCTATAGGAGGAAGTTCTGCCGGGGTCTATATAAATAATCAGGTAATGAGTGCTTCCATATTTCGTGGAATTTCTCCTGATCTTTTTGAAAAAAGAGTAAAAAATATTTTTTTAGATATACAAAAGGAATGGGATGTTCCTTTTAAAGTGATAAATGATGGAGAAGTTACAGCTTTAGCTGGGTCTATGTCATTAAAAGTTAATGCGGTGCTAGGCATTGCTATGGGATCTAGTGAAGCAGGGGGTTATGTAGATAGAAAGGGGAATATTACTACTCAGCTAAACGAATTAGCTTTTGTGCCTATTGATTTCAATGAACAAGCGCCTATTGATGTATGGTCTAAAGACTATGGATGTGGAGTTCAGTATTTATCCCAAGTAGCGGTTATACGACTTGCAGAAAGAGCTGGAATTATTTTTAGCGAAAAACAAACTCCTGCTGAAAAATTGAAATTTGTCCAAAAATTACTTGCTAAAGGGGATAGTAAGGTAGTAAAAATTTTTGAAACAATTGGGGTATATTTAGGATATGCTATTGCACATTATGCAGATTTTTATGATCTAGAACATATATTAATATTGGGTCGAGTTACTTCAGGTGAAGGTGGACCTATAATTTTACAAAAGGCAATTCAAGTTTTACAAGAAGAATTTGTGGAATTATTTAATAAAATTTCTATACATCTTCCTGATGAATCTATTAGAAGAGTGGGTCAATCTATTGCTGCTGCCAGTTTACCTTTAGTAAATAGTGAAGGGTAGTTTTGATAAAAATTTGTTAAGGTAAATAAATTTTGCAATTCTATAAATTTTTTATAAGGAGAGTGATTAAATATTATTAACCAAAACAAAAGGACAGCTATTTTGCATGGTACTATAGTTACTCCTTTTCAATTACTTGAGGATAGAATTATTATTATTGAAAAAGGAAAAATTATTGCCATAACAGATAAAAAAGAAGATATAGCTATTCTGAAAAATGCAGAGATAATTGAAGCCAAAGATAAATTTGTAGTCCCTGGCTATATTGATATCCATGTCCATGGCGGCGGTGGATCAGATGTTATGGACGGAGAATATGAAGCTATAAAGCAAGTTGCTACTACTCATTCTCGTTTTGGTACTACAGTATTTCTTCCTACCACAATGGCAATGACTAAAGATAAAATTATTAAAAGTCTTAAAAGTATTTATGAAGCAAGGTTAAAAGGTACTGGAACTGCTGAAATTTTGGGAATACATCTGGAAGGACCTTATATTAATCCTGAAAAGAAAGGGGCTCAAAAAGAAGAGGATATTAAAAAAGTTTCTGTGGAGGAGTTATTAGAATTTAATCAAGCTTCCGGTAATTTAATTCGTTTAGTTACCATTGCACCAGAAATGCCCGGAGCAATTGATTTTATTCGTTGGTTACACCAACAAGGTATTATTGTTTCGGTTGGACATTCTAATGCTACTTATAAGCAAGTGCAGGAAGGTATTCAAGCTGGCTTATCCCACGTTACCCATATATTTAATGCTATGAGAGGGTTACACCACCGTGAGCCAGGAGTGGTGGGAGCAGCTTTATCTTCTCCAAAATTGATAGTAGAGATGATTGCTGATGGAGTACACCTCCATCCAATGGTATTAAAAATGTTAACTCAAATTAAAGAAAGTGAAAAATTAGTTTTGATTACCGATGCAATGAGGGCAGCAGGTTTTAAAGAAGGTACTTATGATTTAGGAGGGCAAGAAGTTATGGTGACTCAAGGACAAGCTAAATTAAAAAATGGTACTTTAGCTGGCA
>JAHIOW010000022.1 GCA_018895075.1 Candidatus Omnitrophota bacterium
CCCGCCCTGTGTTTTAACAAATCGCCAAAGGGGACTGTCCCTGAAGAAATCCTACCAAGTTACCTACCTCCAAAATTTCCTGTTTCCGCCGAAGGCGGATCCGCCTACGGCGGAAGATTTCCCCACCCCTTACGTCTATTATAATAGAAGCAAGGCAATAAAATAAAACTTGACATCTATACGCCAATGGCGTATACTTTAACTGTGGGGAACTTAAGTGGAGATTATCGAAACCCCTATTTTTACCAAAAAAATTAAAGGCATCCTTTCTGATGATGAATATCGCAGATTACAGTGGGAGTTGGTAATTAACCCTGAAGGAGGCCCGCTTATACCTGGATGCAGAGGCTTGAGGAAATTAAGATGGTCTATTCCCGGCAAAGGAAAGCGGGGCGGATTGCGGGTCATATATTATTGGTATAGGCAAGATGAAAAAATATATATGTTGTTACCTTACAAGAAGTCAGAACGAGAAGACCTGACAAGAAAGCAACTTAGAATTCTAATGGAATTTGTAAAGGATGGCCTGATATGAGAAATAAAGATTTTAAAGATTTATTAACCGGTATTGAGCAGGCAAGAAAAATACATGCCGGCAAAATGAAACCCGGAAAGGTTTCTGAGTTTCATCCTATAATTGTCACAAAGATACGCAAGAAGCTCCATGTATCTCAGGCCAAATTTGCCCATATAATAGGGGTTAGCATTGATACTCTGCAGAATTGGGAACAAGGCAGAAGAGTACCTGAAGGCCCTGCCTTAGCATTACTGAAAGTAGCGCAAGCCAATCCGGAAGCTGTTATAAGGGCCCTGCACGCATAACATCTATCAATACCCCCTTGACCACCTCTCCAAACCGCAGTAAAATAGCTAAGATTAAAGGGACTGTCCCTACAGAGATGAATGATCTGGTCACAATTCGTGACCAGATCAGATTAGAATCTTGATATTCCATTTTGGAATATCAAACTTGAAATCGCAAATTGCGACTTCAAAGAGACACGAGTACACTGGACTAAAATAATTCCCTTGACAGCATAATTTTAAGATGTAATATAATTATACAATTAGGCAAGTCCCGTGTTTGAAGGGGGAAATCCCGGACGTTAAAAAAGTAAAACCTTCGTTGGTCAAATTATGACTGGCGAAGGTTTTTGTATTTTATGGACTCATTAACAAAAGGAGGGGGAGATGGAGGGGCTAAAAGTCTTGCGTAGTACCCAGATAATCATACTGGGGGTCTGTTTTGTGATTGCCACCATAGTATCAACCGTGATATTTTCAAAAGGGCTCTTACAGATTAAGAAATTCAGCCAGGAAGTTATCAGCGTCACCGGTTCAGCGGAAAAGAAAATTGAGTCAGACTATATTGTTTGGAATTCGGGTTTTTCCAGGAGAAACCCTGTACTTAAAGATGCGTATTCTGGCATCCAGGAAGACCTTAAGAAAGTTAAGAGTTATCTTCTCTCAAAAGGTATAAAAGAAGATGAAATTGTAGTTTCTCAGATAGAGACAGAAATTCTCTATAAAAAGAATGAAAAAGGCAACAATACGAACGAGATTGAAGGATACTTATTATCGCAGGTCATAGAAGTAAAATCCAATGACGTTAAAAGAATTGAGGAAGTATCCCGCCAGTCAACAGAGCTTATTGACCAGGATATCCAGTTTATTTCAGCGGCGCCGGAATATTTTTATACCAAACTTGCTGAACTGAAGGTTGAGATGCTTGCTATGGCCACTGAGGATGCCAAGCAGCGCGCTATAAGCATGGCTCAATCAACCGGCAACAAGATAGGGGCAATCCGTTCGGCGCAAATGGGCGTCTTTCAGATAACCCCCGTAACTTCCTATGATGTCTCCTGGTACGGCAGGAATGACACTTCCTCATACGAAAAGAAAGTTATGGCTGTAGTTAGCGCAACCTTTGCTATTGAATAGAGAAGTAATTGGAATATAATATACTTAGGAAAATCAGGCTCAGAATTATTTTTGAAACATAAATCCGCCCCAAAGTAAAGGAGCAGTTTAAGTAGTTAAAAAGGGACTGTCCCCGCCCGAAAATAGGGACTGGAGATAATTAAAGGGACTGTCCCTGAAGACATAATGGACCTAATGCGCAAAACTCTACTTGTCCTACTAATAACCTCAATTTTACTCATTACCCCCGCCTTCGCTAAAACCGACATCCTTATCGGTCCAGATTACTTCCAAACCACCCAGCAAGCCATCCAGCAGGCACAAGAGTCAATCTACGTGGCTATGTACCTCATCAACGTCCAACCCACCCCCACACCCAACAACCCTGCCTCAATCCTCTTAGAAAGCCTGATAACCGCCCACAAAAGAGGCGTATACGTCAAGGTCATCATGGACGACACCAAATTCAACATCAATTACCATGCCTACAAACGCCTCCAACAAGCCGGCATAGACGTATCCTTAGACAGCCCCCAGGCCGTCCTCCACGGCAAAGGCATAGTCATTGACTCCCAAATCTGCATCCTCGGCAGCTTTAACTGGACCGCCGCCTCCTTAAAAGACAACTACGAATTCGCCACCTACACCCAGGACCCACAACAGGCAAAGAAATTACAGGATTATATCTCTAATATCCCCCTCAGCCCTAATCCACCCATCTTGCCCCAACAACCAAAAGGCATAAAACTCCCCTTAAGCCTCTTAACCTCCACCCCCAAACCCCCTTTATCCGCACTCTTCACCAGCCAATCCGAAAAAGCCTTTGACCTGTATTTATATTTGACAAAAAAAGCCCATGTTAAAAATTCACCCACCATAAAAATCAACTATGAGGAATTCGGCCAGGCCCTGGGCTACACCAAAAATTACTACTTTAACGTCTATCAGCCCTTAAACAAGCTAAAACGCAGATATGGCCTTATCCAACATAAACCCTGGACCA
>JAHIOW010000023.1 GCA_018895075.1 Candidatus Omnitrophota bacterium
ACGCAGACGCACAAGGCCGATGAGCTGCTTTACGAACCAAGACAGCGTAAACCGGATTATCTATGCAATATTAACTCGTCTAAATAACAAGTGGATGGATAAGCCTTTAGTTGAATTTACACAATTTATTTGACATTACCTTTTCCAAAGGGCGCCCCCACATACCTTGCCATAAATGAATGGCAAGTATGGGGCTTTCTGCGTGCTTATGCCCGTCGACAAGCGGGCCAAGGTAGAGATGGCAATGCGAAGTCTTTGCTTTTTTGATATTTGCCCCCTATTCGTTTAAACAACCCTCTGCCTCTACAATCAACTCTGTGATCAGCTCTTTTACCGAGATTATCTTCTTGATCCGGTAGGCATTGCTACCGCACATGGCAAACCCCTTGTCCAGTTCGCCCCGGTAAGCATTCAAGAGCGCCTTGGCAATACAATAGTTGACCTTCTTGGCGTCGCAGGTAAACAAGCATTGATATTCACAGTCAAAATCTATGCGGTCACCTTTAGAAATCTTCTTCACAAATTCATTACAGATCACCCTTCCCGGCATCCCCACCGGGCTTTGAATAATCACAATATCCTCTTCCTTGGCAGACATATATGCTTCTTTATATTTTAAGGATGCGTCGCACTCGTGCGTACAGACGAAACGCGTAGCCATCTGCACCCCGCTTGCTCCCAGGCGGATAACCCGGGCAATATCTTTGCCATCAAAAATACCTCCGGCGGCAATCACCGGGATAGGCAATTTATCCTTTTCAAAATCGCCTGCAACCGCCAACACCTCCTGCACGATATTATCCAGAAAAATATGCTCTTTATCATTGAGTTCAGCCATGCTATAACCCAGGTGCCCTCCAGCAAGCGGCCCTTCGACCACGATGGCATCAGGCAGACGATTGTACCTTCTCTTCCAGGTGCTGCAAATAATATGCGCTGCCCGCGCAGAAGAAACAATCGGAACAAGCTTAGTCCGGTCATTCTTAATCAAAGACGGCAACCGCAGCGGCAGGCCTGCCCCGGAAATAATTACATCCACGGATTCCTGCTGGGCTGCATCCACTAAGTCATCATAATTAGTCAAAGCACACATGATATTTACGCCGAATGGTTTCAAAGTCATCTTGCGCGTATCCCGGATGATTTCGATAAACGCTTCGCGCGAACGCGTCTTATAATCGCGCTGCTCATAATTATCCTCTTCCCCGAGACCGACCGCAGCAATCACTCCCAGCCCGCCTTCATTGGAAACTGCCGAAGCCAGGGAAGACGCTGACACTCGCACCCCCATCCCGCCCTGAATGATCGGTAGCTCTATCCTTAAATTACCTAAATCTAAATTTTTAAAATCAGCCTTCATAAATTATTACCCCTAGGGTAAAAGTCTGCCTATAAAATAAAAAAACCGTAAAGGTTAGTCGTCATGCCCATTTACGGCTATAAGATTTCCTAATCTTTAATTAATTTTATTATGCCACAGAATTCGGCGTTAATCCACCGGATCATTTTCCCTACGCAGCAAGCCCTTATTTTAACGGCCTTCGTTCTTGCGCTTTGAATAACAATCCTTACAGTATATCGGACGATCATCTCTGGGTTTAAACGGGACTTCGCATTCTTTCTTGCACTCCGAGCAAACTGCCTTGTGCATCTGCCGTGGCCCGCCGAATCCACCACCACCCTGATATCCCATGTTTCCTCCCATAGTAATAAGCACCAAATACTCCGATATATTTGGGTGCCCTTTTTATTTCTGCTAAAAATTTAGCCTTGAGTTTTGATTATAGGGCTTTTAAAAAAGATTGCAAATGTTTCTTTATTCTAAGGCGGCCTGGTCATTGGGGACCTGCCCAGACTCAGGCGTGGCCTCCATCGTTTTTTTCTCCAGTTTTCTTTGTCTCTTTTTCTCTGCCTTCTTTTTCCTGGCTAATTCTTTCTGATACTTTTTATATGAATAATTATCTTTGGCCACAATACCCTCCTTAATCCCGCTTATGATATGTTATTATACCATTTGACATTGGATTATATAGAGAAACCAGGACATAGTATTTTCTGACGATTAAAGATATAAAAAATCTTAGGCCCTATAAACGCAATAACACAGGGCCATTTTCTACATGTAATATAGGGAAAATGGGATCCCTCTTGTATTAGCCGAGAGTAAACCTCTCTTAATTTATTAGCCTAATTATATACGCAATACCTTATTATATCAAGAATATTCTGGATTTAGAGAGGTA
>JAHIOW010000024.1 GCA_018895075.1 Candidatus Omnitrophota bacterium
ATCCGAGGAAGATTTAATGTATTGTGGTATGCTTACATAAAGGCACATATTTGGAACATACGTAATTTTAAGGATACATTAAAAGAGCGTAGAAAAGTGCAATCCATGCGCAAAATTTCGGATTCAGTGTTACAGAGTAATATGCTGAAGAATAGCGCAAAGTTAGACACATTCAGGCGTATCGGTGCCCCGCAATTTAAATAATAAGTGAAAATATTATTAATAAATCCACCATTGCCTTGGAAAAGCTCAACCATGCATCCTTTGGGATTGGGGTATATTGCTGCTGTATTGCATAAGAACAATTACCAGGCCAAGGCAATTGATATGTTTGACTGGGGATGGGATAAAGTAGAGGAGAGCATTAGACAAGAGTCTCCTGATATATTGGGAATAAGCTGTCTTACTAATGCCAGAGCAAATTCTTTTCGTACAGCTGGAATTGCCAAAAAAATCAATCCCAAAATAAAGGTTATTCTGGGAGGGCCGCACGCCTCGTTTATGTACCAGCAGATATTGGAACATTATCCAGCTGATGTGATTGTTATCGGAGAGGGAGAAATTACGGCTCTGGAATTAGTCCGGGCATTCCAAGAAGATAAAGATTTAAGTAGCGTAGCCGGCATCGCCTTTAAAAATAATGGAAAGATTACTGTTACTAAAGAGAGGCTATTTATCGATGATCTTGATTCGATTCCTTTTCCCGCGCATGGGCAATTTGATCTTAAAAGGTATAAAAAAGAGGGCGTAGACGTAGATAAATTTCTGGTAGATATCATTACCTCAAGAGGATGCCCCTTTAAATGCCTTTTTTGTTCGAGTTGCAAATTCTGGGGAAAAGTCTGGAGGTATAGGAGCGCTAAGAATGTCGCTGATGAATTGGAGTATTTAAAGAAGAATTTCAGCGTGGACGCATTTAATTTTTCAGATGACATATTTACCATGCGTCAGGATAACGTAATTTCCTTATGCAAGGAAATAATCGACCGTAGGCTAAATATTACTTGGTTTGCGCAATCAAGGGTAAATTGCGTATCCAGGCCGATGTTAGAGTGGATGAAAAAAGCCGGATGTAAGACAATTGCCTATGGAATTGAATCAGGTTCTCCAGGAATACTTAAAACCATAGATAAGGATATTACTGTAGAGCAGGCAATCGAGGCCTTTCGCATAACAAAGGAGGTAGGCTTGAATGCCGATGCCTTCTTTATGGTGGGTAATCCCGGCGAAACAGATGAAACGATAAAAGAGACTTGTGCCCTTATTGATAAAATACAGCCTCACCATATTGTTGTTTCAGTAACCGTGATTTATCCTCAAAGTGGCTTATATGAATTAGCGAAGCAGAATAACCTTATCAATGATGATTACTGGCTCAGTGGAAGACCTGCGCCAGCCTATACTGTAGAATGGCCGGAAAGCAAGCTCAGTTTTTGGCGCATGAAGATTCTTTTTCATTTTTTAAAAAGCAAGGGATTCGGCTATACCGTCAAGAAGATGCTCTCAACACCCAGAAAAAATATCGTTACGTCGTTAGCAGGACTATTTAAGAGGTAATTTATGGAAAAAATATCTTTTTTCAAAAAAGCTGATTATGATTTGCCTGATTTAAATGAGGATATATTCCGCTTAATCCATCAGAATTCGCGTGTTTTAGACGTAGGATGCGCCTCCGGAAAATTGGCAGAGCGGTTAAGGAAAGAGAAAAATTGTTTTGTGGCAGGCATAGAATTTGACAGTGAGCTAGCAGAGAAAGCAGAATCAAAATGCGATAAATTTATCCGCGCAGATGTTTCTCTTTTAAGTCAGTTGCCTTTTGACAAGGACTCTTTTGATTACATTGTTTTTGCCGATGTCTTGGAGCATCTTATCAATCCCGATGAGGTATTGCGTAGTTTCAGGGATTATTTAGCTGACACTGGCTTTATACTCTTATCGATTCCGAATATCGCTTACTGGCAGATAAGATTAAGGCTGCTTTTTGGCAATTTTAATTACGATCATCCTTTACTGGACGGCGGGCATTTTAGATTCTTTACGCTTTCAAGCAGCAGGAGATTATTAGAGGAATGCGGTTATAAAATAGTGTTCTTAACCAACAGAAATACACATATTAAGCTGCTTGGTAAGATCTGGCAGTCGCGCTTTGCCTTCCAGATCATTATCAA
>JAHIOW010000001.1 GCA_018895075.1 Candidatus Omnitrophota bacterium
CTTGACCCGTTCCCAAAATCCGCCCCCCTCTTTGCTCAGCACGCTGGCATAAATCGCATCATAGCCTTCCTCCAGGCACTTATCAACCGCCTGCTCGATGTAGTCAGAGTCAATAATCATATCCGAACCGGTAAGATAAACAAATTCTCCTTTGGCCTTATGGATCCCGTAATTATCCTGGGCTGCTCTTTCCGGGCCAGCCAGATATACGGTTGCTCCAAACTTTTCGGCTATTTGAGGCGTATTATCTTTGCTATAGTTATCTACAATAATTAATTCGATGTTATGGTATGTTTGTTTTTTAATTGAACTTAATGTTGTTTCTAAATAATGAGATGAATTCAAAGTGGGAATTATTATAGAAACCAGTGGATTATAGTTACTCATATTATAACATTGCTATCTCTCTAACATCAAAAGTAGGCACCCCGACTTTTCTTCCTAACACAAAATCTATATCCCCGTCCCCGATAAAAACAGCCTCATACGGTTGCAGCTTAAAATAATCCATAATCCTATAGAAACCTTCAGGATGAGGTTTCTGGTTTTTTACCTCTTTTCTACCGACAATTAAACCGAAACAGGATTTAAGCTTAAGACTTTTCAATCCGGCAATAATTGCCTTGCGTGTATTTGAAGAAAGAATAGCCTTGGCCTTGTGATTATTTTTTTTTATAAAATCTATGACGGGCTGAATAGGAGAGATATTCTCTACCCCTTCCAATTCATAGCGCTCGATTATACGATAAATTCTTTTTCGTTCCTGAGGAGAAAGTTTCCGCATGATTTGCATTAGACCTTTATTGAGACAGGAAAAGCCTATTTTTAGCTTATATTCGTTAAGGCAAAGTGAAGTTAACTCTTCTTTTAGCCCTTTCCAATCACAATTTAAGTTAACTATTGTCCCGTCAAAATCAAAAACCAGCAGTTTGGCATTTTCGATTTTTTTGCCAAACTTTTGTTTCTTATTTAATTTTAAATGGCTAATGACTTCCATTCTCCTTCGCGAACAAGCTTCTCTCCGCAATCTATTTGTCTAATCCAGTAAAGGTTCTCAGGTAATGCGTTATATTTAGGCAAATCCGGGAGTTCTTCGTTAAAACCCATTTTTATATAGTAATAAGGCATATTGGAGCCGGCAACGGCAAAAAATATACTAGTAGTGAAAAACCTACCAACATTTATCTCTGTTACGCAGGGCACTCCGGAACTATTCTCTTTTAAATCTACGCAAAATATACCGTTAGCGTTACTATCTAGGATCTTAATCGCAGAAGCAGCTATCTGATTAACATCATCCTGATGGACTGTCTTGGCTATAGTGGGGCTTGACGATTGGCCGCTGGGCATCCTGTTCCCGAAAACATATTCTAACCTTTCTCTAGCTTGAGAGGTTATCAATCTCCCTTTTTGCCATATACTCTGGAAGGCGAATTCCTTGCCTGGCAAAAATTCGCTCATCATAAACTCTCCGTATTTGACATCCTTCATCCTATTCCAATATTCTATCCACATTAACGCCTGGTCATAATTTATTACCGGGAGGCTTGCCCGGGAACCAGCGCCTGAGGTTGCCCTAAGCCACATCTTGCTGTTGCTACTCGAAGACAATTTCTTTATAGCAAAGATGATATCATCCGGTTTATTTATGAGAATCGCTTTTGCCACCGGGATATTATTCTTTTCCATGTATCGAATAAATTCCATCTTGTCCAGGGCTATTCGAATAGCTTCTTTGCTGGGCAAAAATGTCTTTGCTTCAATTTTCTCCCTATTCTCCGATATAACTCTTAGTTCGGTATCAGGCTGACAGTGTAAAAATTCGATCTTCTCTTTTTTTATTACCTTGTTCAAGGTCTCGATGTATTCCGGATCATCGAACCGTGGAACAATATAATTAACATCTGCTTTTGATAACTCCATGTGATACTTGTTTATATCTGTCCCTACTATATATAAAGTCTCATCCGTTAAACGCAGAGAACGTATGAAATTCATGCCTGCCGAACCACCTGCGCCTGTAACTAATATCCGCTTCATGATTTTATCTCTCCTATGTTATTTTTCTGCTTATACCAGATAATCGTTTCTCCAAGGCCTTCTTCCAATGAAACCTTGGGAGAATACCCGGGCATTCTCTTAGCCTTTGAGATATCAGCATTTCTGCGCGGCTGGCCTCCTAAGTGCGCCGAATCAAAATTCACTTTAATCTTACTGCTGAAAAGCTTAATAATCAGAGTTACTAAGTCTTTAATCTTAATTTCTTCCGTGGTTCCGATATTAAACACTTC
>JAHIOW010000025.1 GCA_018895075.1 Candidatus Omnitrophota bacterium
GTCCTAACATAGCGATTTGTAGTTTACATAATATTATTATGTAAAAGGACTGAGCGAACTGAATTATCCCCCACCGCCTATAATGCGCATTATAGGCGGCGGGGGATATGTTTATGAGGTGAGCGGTGGCTCTGGTCTGCCGAAGGCAGACCTGGCCGCCCCGTGCACGAGCGGGTTTCTCTTGTGATTAGCATATTGCCCAGGACGCTGGAGCGCTGCGATATATCGCAGCTATTGCATACTCTGGGAGTATCGCCAGGGATGCTGTGCTTTACGATACATTGAGGGGTTACAGATACTGTATAGCTCATCGCTTAATCGAAGCGTGACGCCCCACCAGTGCGACGAATAGGAGCACTGGTGGGGTAGGGCCGTCTTGTGTTGCAGTGAGGGTGCGCGCAGCAACCATTTTCGGCAGGTATAAAACTATGTCCTGGCGTGAGAAGTTGTCGCTACGGGCCTATAATAAAGGAATTTGTCGTCGGGAAACACAATTTTAGGGGTTTTTCACTTTTGGTGGATTTCGCAGAATTTTTGGAAAGCTCTAAGGGCCTATTAACGCAAATCCTTTAGGAGTTTATGAGATGGATCGAAGTCTACAGTGGTTCGTTCCGGTATAGTTATTATTTTTCCGGTCTTTGGATGACGGACCTTTTTGGAGGATCTCTTCTCTTTAAAGAAGGACCCGAATCCTCGAAAGTATACCCTCTTCCCTTTCTTGAGATCCTCTGTCATCTCTGCCAGAATGAATTTTATGATCTCCTGGGATTCTACCTGTGTGAGAAAGAATCTCTTTGAAATGGCACGGGTTAGTTCTCCTTGATTCATTTCTAGCCTTTTTAAGAATTGTCAGATTTTTTGTCGGTGTCTTCTGGAGGTTCCGGCCACGATTCAGCTCTTTCTACTTTCCCCTCGTGTAATTTCTTTGTTTCCTTGGTTTCTCTCCTTTTTTCTTGTTCTTTGTTTTTCTCATTAGTCATACCTAACCCTCCTTTTACTTTTGTAGTCCTCGAGAGCTTAAAACTTCCATTTGGCATTTACGGATTAACTTTCCCTTGTTGGTAGGAAGTCCGTGTCCTATGTAAAGTAGATTAGTCTCTCGTACTTTTAGTTGTTTATAGTTTTCTTCTAACTCGCTGGCGCTCTTTTTTTTATTTCTCAACGCTATCCAAAGTAGTTCATAGTCATTTTTTATCTGTACCCACTCTTTTTCCAAAGAATACATCTTTTCTAAACACCCTTCCCAGCCTAAGAATAATTGCACAATAGCTACAAGTGCAGCTATCGTAGACAACGTTTTCCACAAACATGGATTATTGCTTATAAATAACCAACTTAAAACTGTCCCAGAGGCTGTAATGCTTACGAATATTTTAACCCACATATTCCTAATATGATAAATTCTGCTTAAATGAGCCCAATACCTAACATTCATATCTGCATCTAAGAATGAATCCCAAATGGCTTTTCTCACTTTTTCTTCTGCTCCTGTTTAATGTAATCGTTAATGGCTTTAGATATCTTGCCAAGGTCTGTAGGATTCTGACGGATTATCTCTTCTGCTGTCTCTTGCCAGGTCAGGTGTTTTTTGCCTAGGTGTTTTTCCAGGGCCGGTATAACATCTTGGTCCATAATAGTATTGCGCTTGTCTTCTTTGGCTAGTTTTTCGGCCTCGTTGATGACATCTTCTATCGTAGAGTCAAAATCTTTTATGAGTTTGTTTACTGCATCAGTGCTGGAACGCATCTTTTTTATATCATTGATGTATTGTTTGATTGTGTTGAACCTGAGGAATTCTCCTTTTTTTGGCATAGTACCCCCTATGTAATTTTATGTATTATGAGGTCTTTTATGGCTTTGTCTAATTTTCTTAACTCAAATATCTTGAGTAGATCTTCGCTCTTGCCTATTAACGGGACCATATCTTCTTCTAGTTTTTGGCTTAGGCGTTTACCGGATATAGATTCAGCTTCTAAGCCGTAAAGAGTCTGTTTGCCCTTCTTAGTTTCTTCTAGATACTCTTGGTTCTTGTAGTTTCTTTTGTGGACCTCTTTTAGCCAGGCTTTGTTCTTGGCTTGCATGGATTCTGTCTCTGGGATCCGATATCTGGATAGCTTGACTTCTTCTGGGGTTAGCATATCAGGTGTTATTAAATCAAATACCCTGGTGTTAGGTATTCCGTAAAATTTTAGGTTGTTCATAAA
>JAHIOW010000026.1 GCA_018895075.1 Candidatus Omnitrophota bacterium
AAACTGCTCCCAATGGTCCCGGAAGATCTGAATGAGCCGGTTTTTATAGTAAATTGGCTTGTTGTCCATCATCGTCTTTTTGTTGATTTTAGCATAATTTGAGATTAAAAGGGTCAATATAATTTCCTATGCTATCAAGCAAAAAAATTATAACAAGCCAGGCATCTCTAGGGCAGGGTGTTTTACCTTCTGTAAGTAACTCAGTAATTCTTCTGAAGTCACAGCCTGTGTTTCATCAGCGATCCTTTGCGCTAAATCCGGCACCCCTAAATCCTTGGCCCTTTTCTCTAATTTATCACCCAAGAGTTCTTTTAGCTCTTTGGGCATCCAGACTACTCTTTTTAGGCTGCCTTCAGCCGAGATGAATTTCTTACTGACGATATATAATTTACCTATACCTAAAAAACCGGGGGTCTGTACGCCGCCACCTACTGAACCAGCCAATGTGGTAAAGCTCATCCCGCAGGGAGTCATGCCTGAATAATCCCGGTGGACAATCATAAACCCGTTTGCCTCGGGAATTATGGCCACAATACACTCGAAACATCCACATGAGGACTGCGGCGAATCCATCAATGAATACATACTTACCTTTTCAATGTTCTTGTTAGATTTCTGATATACAAAGTCATTTATATTCTTCCATTGGCCGAGTTTTTCCTCGAGTAACTCTCCCTTGGCTACAGGCTGATTTGGTCCTGTAGGGGTAATTTCATAAGACGCCTTACCATCCAGCCAGGAATATGCGCCGCAGAGCCCCAGACGTTCAGGAGTGATAATACAGACGTGATTAGGGGCAAACGATTGGCACAAAGTGCATGAGTAGAACGTATCCACGCTCTCATCAGTCATTCCCATAATTCTTTCATCGCGTTCTTCATAGGCCTTCTTAGCCTGCGGTAGGAGTTTCTCGACATCAGGCTGTTTTGTATAAATCTTTACTTCTACCTTATCCACAATCGCGCTATATTCCTGATGCAGCATCGCATGCAGTATAACGCCTATATGTTTAAGCCGGAACCCTTTATTAAAGGCATCAATAGATACTCTCATCCAGTTCATATCCCGCTGGCCGATATGCATTATGCCCATAGCATAATTTATAAAACGGTGTATCTGGCGTTCTAAGATTGGCTCAAAATCCTTCTGCATTTTACGGCCGGCCACATCTACAATAATTGCCAGAGGCATAAATTTTTTATTCTCCTCTAACTGGTCTATATCCGGGCCGATCAGCTCTACTTTACCGTCTTGGATCTGGTCTAGATTTTTGCTAGTCAAATACTCAAAAGAGAGGCTCGCCTTAGCGCCAAATTCAGCATGCAACTGCTCCTTTCTTACGCGCTCTCCTTCAAATGCCGCGGCGTAGGCAACGGGTATGGGAACATGAGCAACCTTTACCTTAACCCCCCTTACCTCAATACAGCGTGAGACAATCTTTTTATAATCTAATTCTTTGACCAATGCCTCGTAACTTGTAATCCCCGAAGGCCTTATCTCTGGAATATCAGTATCTGCGATTATGGGAAAACCCATATTGATTGCACCGGCGCCCGTAGCATATTTTATGTCGTCCAGTTTACCCAAAACTAAACCAAAGGCAAAGACACGTTCTTTGGTGTACAAAAGGCATTTTTCTGCCTGGCCGGGCTTTAAACCCCCAAAGGTTAAAGCCGAACGTATTGCCCAATTCAGGGGATATATAGCCGAGATAGTATCCCGGCCATAAGGGACAATGTAATTATCCCAGCCCATCTGCACATTTTCCTCTAATAACTGGTCAATTATCGAGCGGCCGCCAGCCGCAGAACCGACAAATACCAATATATTCCTCTCTTGTAACTGCCGCACAATCTCTACCGCTGTCTTATTGTCAGGCGCAGCCCCTAAAATTGCGGCAAATCCCGGCATCCGGCCGTCTACAAGTTGTATCCCTAATGAACGCATAATAGTATCGGTAAAAAATCCATTGCAATCTTTTTGCGGTTCCTCGCCCATTAAATAACGCAGCGCGACAATTATCTCTTCAGATAATAAGGCGGCTATCCCGGCATCAAGGGCATTCCCTAAATAGGGAAGCCAGACCTTCTCTTCTGGGACAGGAGGCAATAAGGACCTGGCATGCTCTAAGACAGGCGAAACATCCTTTAGGGTCTCAACCTTGATACCCATCAGGGCGTAGGTCAGGGGCAAATAGAATGCGGTTTCAGGAAAACCGATCTTGGCATCAGGCCCCTTCTCTTTAATTGTCTTATCCAGAAAATCCGCTGCCTGCTTAAAAATATCATGTGCGCCCCTTATAACCGCTGCTGCCACAACCTTAGACATATACCGACTCCTTTTCTTTTACAAAATCTATAATATCAGGATAACCAAAGTTTTCTTGGAGTAATCTATCTTTAAAAGAGGCGACATTAATCCTTTCTCTAATCAATCTTAAGAATACGCCGCTATTCTTTATATCGCCCGCCAATATTACGCCTGTTAAGAAATTATCCCTTAGGATTAATTTTTTATACCGGCCTGCCTTGGCATCGGATATCTTCAGTTCTTCAAACAAATTGCTCTCTTCTTTCTTGATTTTGTATATCCCCAAAGATATTACCGGCAGTCCAAAGAATTCTATAGAATTCATACCTAAAGAACCTGTATAGTTAATGTTTTCTCCGGCCATATTTGCCCCGGCAATCCTTCCCTGCTCAACCGCAACAGGCCAGAGGGCATTAACGCAAAGCCTACCCAGGACTAAATCAAAGCTCTCGCATACATCTCCGGCAGTATAAATATTGGATATATTAGTTTGCAGAAGCGTACTGGCGATTATACCCTCATTTATTTTAATCTGGGTCTCTTTTATTAAATCTGTATTGGGCGCTACTCCCTTACCTACCATTATCAGGGAACAGCCATATACCTTGCCAGAATCAAGTTTGACTGCTTTTATTTCACCTTCTCCAATGATTTCCTTAACATCCTGGCCTAAAATTATCTCTATTCCATTCTCTTCTAATCTCTGTTGCAGGAGACAGGCAGCTTCAAAATCTAACATCTGAGATAAGACCTGTTTAGATTTCACAACCACCTTTACCTGGACGCCCCTTTTCCTAAGGGCATATGCTGCCTTAAGCCCCACAAGGCCGCCTCCTAAGACACAGGCCGTCTTAGTAATCGGTAACAGTCCCTGTATATCATTTATATCTTTCATTGTCCGCAAGCCGAATACCCCTCTTTTTTTAATACCTGGAATATCCTGAGGAAATTTGGAGCTGGCGCCGGTAGCAATCAGTAGATAGTCATATCCCAACTGGTTCTTATCTTCAAAAATAACCCGGTTCTTTCTGGGGTCAACCTTGCTGACTTTTTTATTTAACAAAAGTTCTATATTATTTTCTTTGTAAAAACTTTCCGGCCGGTATAAAATCTTCTCTTCTTTTATATCCTGCGCTAAATAATAAGAGATCAGGCAGCGGCAATAAGCCGGGTAGTCCTCATCAGAGATAACGACAATCTTGGATTCTTTATCTCGCTTACGGATTGCCTCAACCGCGGCAATCCCTGCCGCTGAATTCCCGATAATAATATATTGTTTCATTTGCACTATTCCTTACAAGGGACTGTCCCCGAAGGGGACTGTCCCTTGACAGCTGCTGGCAACTCTATTTCCTCCTGCCAAAGAATCGCTCCCGTAGGACAGGCCTTAACGCAACTAGGCTCATCTTTATCCTGGCATTTATCGCAGCGTAGCGGTATCTTTGTCTTTACATTAGGCCTAATCGCCCCATAAGGACAAACCATCACGCACATCCAACAACCTACGCAACGGCTCTCATCATGGAAGACCATGCCTTTTTCTTTATCATAGACGAGGGCAGCAGCCATACAGGCATCCACGCAAATAGGGTCTTTACAATGCCGGCAAGAAACTGGATAATTTTTATCTTTATGATGCAATACCTTTTTTCTGGGCAACGATAAGACTTCTTCCCGGATAGCGCTAAAGAGTGTTTCGCTTTTTGAATGCGCAACCGCACAGGCAATCTCGCAGGACTTACAACCCAGGCATTTTTTTACATCGTAATATAACTTCTTCATCTTCATAGGGACACCCTATCTGCTAATCGGGAAGGTGTCCCCTACCCATTAGTTCTAGGGACACCCTTAGCTTTAGCAAAAAGGGTGTCCCTGAGTTTATTGGTACATAACCGGCTTCAACTTCAAGGCCTGTCTTTTTTTATCAATATGCTCAATCATAATCTTAGCCATCTGCATAGGTTCAGCGCAAAATTCAAACCGGCCACCCACAATAGACTCTAAATCTTTAGTGAGATAATCGGTGAGATTTTTGCTTCCCAGCGTAGCAAATGGACTGGCACCAAAGACAGTATAGACACCCGAGGCGACAAAATAAAAGCCGATTGTGATTGCCTTCTCAGACATCCACTCCGGCGCGCAACCTGCCGCAGGGATATCTGATAAATCCTCTCCTAGCCCACCCTCTTTTATAATATAGGAGGCAGCGGTTAATATACGCGAATTATCTACACAAGAGCCTAAATGTAAAACCGGCGGAATACCTACTGCTTCACAGATTTCCTGTAAGCCGCGGCCGGCGTATTCCTTGGCTGCCTCGGGAATCAATAATCCGTGTTTGGCGCAGGCAATAGCTGAACATCCAGTCTGCAACACCAAGACGTCGTTCTTTATCAGCTCTTTTACTAAAGTAGTATGAAAATAATCATGTGTCTGCTTGGGATTATTACAACCCACCACTCCGGCTAAGCCGCGCAACCTACCTGAAATGATTGCCTCATTTAAAGGTTTATAGGTAGCCCGGTATTTACCGCCCAAGATTTGAAAAATAATCTCCTTGGTAAAACCGGCTACTAAATCCATCTCTTGTTTAGGGATATTCACTCTCTCTTTATTACGCTTCGTAAAATTTTCAATACCCGATTTGATAATCTGTTTGGCTACCTCATAGGCATTCTCCGGCTTGAATTCAATGTGGTTGACCCCCGGAAAACGCGCCTTGGGATTTGTGGTAATAAGTTTGGTGTGAAAACAAGTGGCGACCTCAGCTAACGCCGGCATAATACACTGCACGTCTACTATCATTACCTCAACCGCCCCGGTAATAATGGCTAATTCTTGTTGCAGGAAATTCCCCGCCACAGGTATGCCATGGCGCATTAAAACTTCATTGGCAGTGCAACAGATACCCGCTAAATTGATCCCTTCTGCGCCCACGCCCTTGGCTAATTTAATTAATTCCGGGTCTTTGCTAGCCTTAACCGCCATCTCGGATAAAATGGGTTCATGGCCATGGACCACGATATTTACATAATTTTCTTTTAATACCCCTAAGTTAACTTTACCTCTGATAGGTACAGGCGCGCCTAAAATCACATCCTGTAAATCAGTAGCCACCATTGAGCCGCCCCATCCGTCAGAAAGGGCGCAGCGCAGGCCGGTATTGACCAGATTTTTATAGTCATTATCTACGCCCATGGTAGTGGTATGTAATAATTCTACTATTTCTCTATCTATGCCGCGGGGCGCAATATTTAATTTCTTCCAAATGGCTTGTCGTTTTTTCGGTGCCCGTTTTAAAAATACAAGTTCACCCTCTTGTCTACCGAATTCCTCCAGCAATTTTTTAGAAAGAGCTTTGGTAATTTCTTCTTTTGTTTTATTAATATCGATACCGAATTCTTGCGCCAAATCTTTAAGTTTCTCAATATCTGATATCCCATAATCATGGGTATGACCTTCGGATAATAAAGATAAAGTATGGGCTACATCCCTGCCGTGGTCAGAATGGGCAGAAGCACCTACTGCGACCTTACGCACTAAATTCCTGGCGGCAATGGTATCGGCATTGGCACCACAGACGCCCACACTGGCCCCCTCGCCAAAAGGATCAATCCGGCAAGGCCCCATATCGCAGACAGTACAACATAGGCCCAATTGTCCAAATCCGCACTGCGGCTCTTGCGATTCTAATCTATCCCAGGCGGTCTTGATATTTTCTGCTTGTGCCTTTTTTAAGATTTCTTGCGTAGCCAAATCTATAGACTTCTGTTTACTATCTGACATATACATCCTCCGTCTTATTTATAATCCTGCGGCCTCCAAAACCAATGGCACTTTTTTATCCCAGCCAATAGGCATAATATGAATGCCCTGACACATGGGTTTTAATTCTTTAATCAACCGTGCAGATATCTCTATGGATCTCTTGGCTCTGTCTTCTTTAGGCGCCGCGCTCATTTCATCTATTAAGTTCTGCGGGACAGTGACGCCGGCGACATTTTCATTCATATACCTTGCCATCCCTGCAGACTTTAATAAGACTATACCGGCCAATATCGTGGTCTTCAGGTGTTTTATCTTGCTTAAAAAAATCTCAAAAATATTGATATCATAAACTGCCTGGGTCTGAAAAAATTCAGCCCCGGCCTCTATCTTTTTCTCCATCTTGATAATCTGCGGCTCTAGAGGATCTGCGCCGGGATTAACTACCGCGCCCACGCAAAATTTGGGGGCTGAACCCTCTAATTTATTTGCCTGCATATCAAAACCTTCCTGAAGTTTTCTTACCACTTGCAATAATTGCACTGAATCCAAATCAAATACCGGTTTTGCCTCAGGGTGATCCCCTAAGGTAGTATGGTCACCGGTTAAGATTAAAAGATTCTCAATACTTAAGGCTGCGGCAGAAAGGATATCTGACTGCAAGGCAAGACGGTTACGGTCACGGCAGGTTACCTGGAATATCGGCTCAAACCCCTTCTGCTTCAGGAGACTGCACACTGCCAGAGAACCCAGGCGCATTACCGAACTCTGCAGGTCAGTGACATTAATGGCATCCACCCGTCCACGAATGAGTTCGGCATCCTCTAATATTGTCTTAGTCTCTATCCCTTTCGGCGGCCCAATCTCCGAAGTCACCAAAAACTTCCCTAATTGTATCTTCTCTTTAAAGGTCATATTTATTTTTGTTTAATGAACCTACCGATTTTCGCAGTGGAAGAAAATTTTAGGGTTCTTGCTGTAACTTTGCCGCCTCGACCAGGTTGCGCATCAACATAGTCACCGTCAAAGGGCCTACGCCGCCGGGAACAGGCGTAATCCAAGAGGCGCGTTTTTCGGCAGCCTCAAACTCCACATCACCTACAATTTTACCTTCAACCCTATTTATACCGACATCAATTACTATTGCCCCCTCTTTAACCCATTCACCCTTAATTAATCCTGCTTTTCCTACTGCCACAATCAGTATCTCGGCCTTCTTTACATGCTCTTCTAACTTTCCTGCCTTAGATGTCCCGATATGACAAACCGTAACTGTGGCGAATTTATCTAACAGCAAAAGGGCTAAAGGCTTGCCTACAATCTCACTATGCCCCACCACCACCACTTCTTTACCGTATAAATCAACCCCTGTTTCCTTTAATAATTCCATTACCGCCGCCGGCGTACAGGGCAACATCTTTGTTTCCCCGAATATAATCTTTCCTATATTAGCCGGATGTATTGCCTCTACGTCTTTTTCCGGCAGAATAAACTGGCTGATTTTTTTATAATCTATCTGGCCAGGCAAGGGCATCTGGATAATAATACCATTTATGGATTTATCCGCGTTTAATTTCTTTATAAATTCAATCAGCACGCTCTCGGTAGTATCCTGGCCTAGTTTATGCAGCTGATAATCCAGGCCTAAATCAAAAGCGATTTTCTGTTGCGATTTTACATAGGCAGCTGCCCCGGCATTCTCGCCCGCCTGAATACTGGCCAAAATCGGTTTATTCTTTAAAGATTGGGCCTGCCGCCTTACTTCCTCTTTTATCTTCTCTGCAATAGGTTTACCTTCTAATAATCTTGCCAACTTCAACCTCCGTTTGTTTCCTTATTTTTTTAATTAATTTGGCCTTACGCTCTAATTCTTTTCTTACGGAGCTAGTCAGTTTCTTCTCGCCCAGCGATTTTAGGTTTATCTCTACATTAAAATATGCCGCAGTAAAAGCCGATTCTAAAAGAACTGCCGCTACTGCTACATCGCTGATGAGATTGATATTGCCTTTCTTTATCAATGGCGGGCATAATTTTATCCCCTCAAAGCAAAGCCGACAGGCCATAAAAGGAACATCCAGCGCATCCCGGATATTTTTACTTTTGTAGGCAACTACGTCTAAATCTACTAAATTCAGGAATTGTTCTCTCAGTTTCTCGGATTTTTCTAATATTTTCTTTAATTCGTTTTCATATTGAGCATATTTAGGTTTTCCTAAGGTAAAATTAACTACCATGCTGATTAAAGATGCGCCTACAGATGCGGCTAATGCACTGGCTGAGCCTCCTCCCGGAGCAGGGACTCTGGCTGCTAAATCATCTAAATATTTGCTTAAGGTTGATTCTTTATAAATCATGATAGTCCTGTAATATTTCCTTTCTCATCAATATCAATACCTTCGCCTACGGGATGGCTGGGTAAGCCGGGCATAGTCTGCATCGTACCACAGAGAGGATACAAAAATCCTGCGCCAGCGGAGGCGCGGATATCTCTTATGGGCAGAATGAAATCACGCGGCCTGCCTTTAAGATCTGGGTCATGCGATAGAGAAAGATGGGTCTTGGCCATACAGATAGGCAGATTATCAAATCCGCGCTCGGTAAAAAGCTTGACCCTGCCTTCAGCTAACTCTGAGTACTCTACATCAGCCGCCCCGTAAATTGAAGTGGCAATAATCTTAATTTTTTCCTTTATCGGTGTATCTAAGGGATAAAGAAAAGTGAACTTCTTTGGTAGCGCCGCCGCTTTAATCACGCTCCTGGCTAAATCTACGCCCCCCTTTGAGCCCTTTAACCAAACCTCGCTCATCTGACAATCATCCGCGCCAAATTCCATTGCCTTCTTTTTTACAAAATCTACTTCCTGATCAGTATCAGAACTGAATCTATTGACGGCCACCACTACCGGTATGCCGAAAATCTTAATATTCTCTATATGTTTTTCTAAATTACAGAGGCCTTCTTCTATTGCCGCTATATTCTCTTTAACCAAACCTTCATCCAGGGGTTTACCCGCTATAATCTTAAATCTGCCGCTGTGCGCCTTTAACGCCCGGATAGAACAGACAATAACCGCGGCATCAGGGACAAGCCCGCTCTGGCGGCATTTTATATCAAAGAACTTCTCTGCTCCGCAATCAGCACCAAAACCCGCCTCAGTCACCACATAATCTGAACAGGCAAGCGCGATTCTATCGGCCAGGATGGAACTGTTACCGTGGGCAATATTGGCAAATGGGCCGGCGTGCACAAAACAAGGGGTATTTTCAATAGTCTGAATCAGATTTGGTTTTAAGGCGTCCTTAAGGAGCGCGGTCATGCTCCCGGCAACCTTTAGCCCTTGGGTAGTTATCGATTTGCCCTCAGAGGTATCAGCTAGAATAATCTTTCCGATGCGCTGACGCAAGTCTCCTAAACCGCTGCTCAATGCTATTATCACCATTATCTCTGAGGCCACCGTAATATCAAATCCGCTATCCCGCGGGACTCCGTCTTTTTTACCGCCTAAACCAATTTTTATATTTCTTAAAGCCCTATCGCTTACATCCACTACCCGGCGCCAGTATATCCTCTCAGGATCAATACTAAGTTTATTGCCTTTAAGCAGGGAGTTATCTAAAAACGCAGCCGCCAGATTATGGGCCAGGCCTATGGCATGCACATCGCCCGTAAAATGCAGGTTAAAATCCTCCATGGGTAAGACCTGAGAATATCCACCGCCTGCTGCGCCTCCTTTTATGCCAAAGACCGGGCCCAGCGAAGGCTGCCTGATACAGGCGGATGTAAGTTTACCCAATCTATTTAAGGCCATAGATAAGCCAATGGTAGTGACTGTCTTACCCTCGCCTAAAGGCGTGGGGGTGATTGCAGTAACTAATATGTATTTTCCCCGAGGCCTCTTCTTTATCTTATCCAGAATACCCAGGTCTATCTTGGCAATATAATCACCATAAGGAATGAGATACCTCTTATCTATCTTTAGCTTCCTGGCTATTTTTCCTATGGGTTCTTTTTTTGCGGCTTGGGCGATTTTAATATCAGGTAGCATATCTGGCATCCAGCTCAAAGGCATTTTTAATCAAGTCTAACCGAGGCCTGTATTTTTCTGAATATATTACAGAAACCACATCAAACCTTGCCTTTTTATCTAAAAGGTTATTTTCCTTAAGGAAAATTAACGCTGCCCTGGCTATATGTCTCTGCTTGGAGTCAGATATTGCCTCGGCAGGCAAACCAAACCTATCGGAATTTCTTGTTTTTACTTCAATGAAACAAAACGTATCCTTATCTTTGGCAATGATGTCTATCTCGCCTAATTTTGTCTTATAATTTTTTGCCAGAATCTTGTAATCATTCTTTTTTAATAAACTGATCGCAACTTCTTCACCCGCCCTGCCTAGATATAGATGTGCCTTAGGCATGATTAAAGGTCATTCTATGAATGATAGACGGACCAAATTTTTTTAAAGCGGCTCTATGCGCCTTTGTCGGGTAACCTTTATGCTGGCCGAATCCATATTTTGGATATATCTTATCATAGGAAATCATTATTCTGTCTCGGGTAACCTTAGCCAATATTGAGGCACAGGCAATGGACCTACAGCGTGAGTCTCCTCTTATAATATTTGTAAAAGACCGGTCAATATTGATTTTTACATTTCCATCAATAAGGATATGCATATCTGCCCGTTGTCTTTGGCGGTGTTTTAATTTATTTATTACCCCTTTAACTGCCTCCTCCATTGCTATCCGTGTAGCCACAAAAATATTTAAACGATCGATCATCTTTTCATCTACTATACCGATACCAAAAAAAGATTTATCAATAATCTCAGGAAAGGCATCCTCTCTCTGTTGTGAAGTCAATATTTTGGAATCATCTATGCGATTTTCAAAATGCGGGTCTTTGAGCGTAACTGCTGCTGCCACTACCGGACCGGCAAGAGGGCCACGGCCGGCTTCATCTACTCCAATAATTAAATTATATCCTCTTTTTTTAAATTTATTTTCGTAATAAAGCCCTGGCCTATGCCTTTTATTTTTCCCTTGCATCAATCTTAGTAGCGTGCTTTCCAACTTTACCTCTCAAATAGTAAAGTTTTGCCCTTTTAACCTTCCCCAGACGTACAACCTCAATGCTTTCGATGCTGGGTGCATATAAAAGAAAGACACGTTCGATGCCCTCTCCATAAGAGACCTTTCTTACCGTAAAAGTCATCCTTATTCCTGAGCCTCTCCTGGCGATAACTACGCCCTCAAATGGATGCAGGCGTATTTTATCCTGGCTTTCGCGTAGCCTAGTCAGAACCTTTACCGTATCACCTACATTAAAAGCGGGAAACTCTCTTTTAGTATACTCCTCTTCGATTAGTTTTATCTTATCCATTTTTAACCCCTCTGTAGATACATCCTTTTAATAAATCCGGCCTTTTCCTATTTGTTATTTTAACCGCTTCCTGTTTTCTCCATTCTTGAATCTTTTTGTGATTTCCGGACAAAAGTACTTTTGGTACCTTCATCCCTCTAAAATTTGCGGGTCTGGTATACTGGGGATATTCTAGTAGATTACCTTCAAATGACTCAAAATTCAAGGAATTTTTATCACCTAAGACTCCGGGTATAAGCCGTATGAGGCAATCCACCAAAACTATTGCCGGTAATTCTCCTCCGGTTAAGATATAATCACCGATAGAAATCTCCTCATCCGCCAGATATCGCCTAACCCGCTCATCTATACCTTCGTAATGACCGCAGATTAAAATCAGATGCTTACAACCAGATAATCTCTTGGCTATTTTTTGATTCAGCCTTTTTCCTTGAGGAGATAACAAAATAATTTTGGATTTTGGTTTTAGCGCTTCCACCGCCCTAAATATAGATTCAGGCCGCATGACCATGCCAGAGCCTCCGCCAAAAGGGCGGTCGTCAACCTTCCTGTGTTTATCTTGAGTGTAATCTCTTAGATTATGAATGTATATTTTTACTTTATTTTTATTTTGCGCCCTCTTGATTATGGATTCATTTAATATAGGCGCAAACATCTTGGGAAATATGGTAATGATATCGATACGCATCATATTACTGAATTACTAGTTACTGGTATAGTTACTTAAGAACGCTTTTTTGAATTCTACAAATCTATCCTCAGCAATTGCCTTCCTAATGTTGCGCATCAACTCTAAATAGAAATGAACATTATGCAGCGACACTAATTTCGCGCCTAATATTTCCTGCGTATTAAACAAATGCCTTAGATACGCTCGGCTAAAATTTTTACACGCATAGCAGCTACATATCGGATCCAAAGGCCTAAAATCTTCTATATAAGGGGCGTTCCTAACTGTTAACTTCCCCTCGCTGGTAAAGGCAGTGCCATTTCTACCGTAACGGGTGGGTATTACACAGTCGAACATATCTACGCCTATCTCTACCGCCCCAATTATATCTTCCGGCATACCCAGGCCCATAAGGTAACGGGCTCTATTTAAAGGCAGAAACTGCAAGATAAAGTTTACAATATTATACCTCAAAGTCTTAGGTTCGCCAACTGAAACTCCGCCTATAGCATAACCATCGAAATCTATCTCTATCAATCTCTGGCTGCATTCCTTACGTAAGTCTTCATACGTTGCACCCTGTACAATACCAAATAGAAGTTGTCTCTTTTTTGTATTTGGCATTGCGTTTTTACTGGCGGCTGCTTTTGAGCGCATTGCCCAATCGATTGTCCTTCTCATGGCAATCTCTGCGTAATCCTTAGCACAGGGATAATGCACACACTCATCTAAAGGCATAATGATATCGCCTGCCAACTCCTGCTCTATATTAATAATATCCTCGGGCCTTAAAAAATGTTTAGCCCCGTCAATATGAGACTGAAACTCTACGCCCTCATCGCTCACCTTCCTCAAGAGCGCTAAACTAAATATTTGATATCCGCCGCTATCGGTAAGTATAGGCCTGTGCCAGGAAATAAAATTATGTAGCCCTTGTGCCTTTTTAATTACTTCTATGCCCGGACGCAAAAAAAGATGGTAGGCGTTGGATAAAATAATCTGGGCGCCGCAATCTTCTAATTCGCCGGGAGCCAATGTCTTGACTGTACCTTGCGTGCCTACCGGCATAAAACAGGGAGTATCTATTTCTCCGTGTGCAGTAATTAATTTGCCCAGGCGCGCCTTTGAATTTTTGTCTTGATGAATTAAAGTATAGGACATATTTAGAACTTAAAAGTCAAAACCCAAAAGTAAAAACCACAATTTAAAATTTAAAACTTTTGACTTTTGACTTAAATAATCAACATCGCATCGCCGTAACTATAAAATCTATATTTTTTATCTATTGCCTCCTGGTATGCCTTTTTAATAAGGCCTTCTCCGGCAAAGGCGCATACCAGCATAAACAATGTTGTGCGCGGTAGGTGAAAATTAGTCAAAAGGCAATCAATTATCTTGAATTTATATCCTGGATAAATAAATAAATCGGTGTCGGATTCCTTAAGTCCTGTTAAGATATATGTTTCTAGCGCCCTCACACTCGTTGTGCCCACGGCAAATATACGCCCCTTATGAGCAACTGTCTTTTTAAGCAGATCTTGAGCCTGTTCATCTATACAAAAATATTCCTTATCCATCTTATGGCTTGTTATATCCTCGGTTTTAACCGGCTTAAATGTAGGATAATTAATATGCAAGGTAATATAGGCAATATTTATACCGCTAGACTCTATTTCTGTAATGAACCCGGGAGTAAAATGTAACCCCGCTGTCGGCGCGGCAATTGAACCCTCTCTTTGCGCAAAAACCGTCTGATAATAAACACTGTCTAAATCCTGGGGGGCTCTTTTTATATAAGGCGGTAAGGGGATCTGGGCTTGCCTGTATACCGCATCTATATCCGGGGCATAAAAAGTTAGCTCATCTCTAGCGGTCATCTCAGCATAAATCGTACCGCCATTAAATATTATCCTCTCCCCAAACTTTATACGGCTGGGTTTAATTAATGCCTTAAAAGTCAACCCCTCTTTTTGCTTAAGAAGCAAGGCTTGGACTTTACCGCCGGTCTTGCGCCTGCCCTCAAGGCGGCAGTGCAATACCTTGGTATCGTTTAAGGCCAAAAGATCATCTTTACTAAAATAATTAACTAAATCTTTAAAGGCGCGGTGTTCTATTGTTTTCTCCTTACGGTTTATAACTAAAAGCCTGGCCATATCCCGCTCTCTTAAGGGGTATTGCGCGATTAAATCCTTGGGTAAATCGTAATCAAAATCCGAGAGTTTCAACATATCAAATTTAGTCTGCTCTAGTTTTAAGCTGTGCTTGGGGATAATAATATTGCAGAATCTGCTCGTAACTATAACCCTGCTTAGCCATAAAATAGGCGCCCCATTGGCACAATCCCACTCCATGGCCCCATCCTGAACCCACGAACACAACATCTTGATCAACTACCTTTACATCAAAATTCGTGCTTCTGATGACATTAGGGCCGAGGGCATTTCTAAAATCCTTGGCAGGAATTTTTATATCTTTTTTATTGGTTGTTATCTTTAGATATGTAATACGGCCTGACTTATCTCTGCCTGATATTATAATATCTTTTATTGTCCCGCAATCGCTATAACCAAGTTTTAACAATGCATCTTTTATCTGCTTAAGCGATAAAACCTTATGCCAGCTAAAATGGGGGGAGTCCGCGCAGAAATTACAAGAGACCCCCTTTAAAGGTGGTATATCTATCCTCCAAAGCAAAGAGGCATCTTGCGTATGGCCACCGCAAGTGGCATGATAATAAGTAGAAAAAATCCTCTCTTGATAAGTAAGAACTTCGTATTGCGTCTTATCTACTGCCTTATTCGTACGATAACGCTCTGAACTCTTTCCGCCATAGACCTGGGAATAGATATCGGAAGTTACGTCGTAATCTTTAGCTTTACTTTCCTGTATCTGATAAAGTGCGTATGTGCGGCATAATATTGCTTGCGCCTTTAATGCCTCCAGGGGCCAATAATGCGATACCTCATGATACAAAATACCCTTGATATAATCTTCTAAGTCAATAAAATTGATAGCTGATAAGCGCAGATTGTCTTTTTGTATAAACTGTATACAACCCCTAAAACTTCTCCCATCCAGTACAATTACCCCATCCTTTTTTGGCTGAATAAAGATTTTATTGGCATTAAAATGCATCATCCCCATCAGGATGGCGCCGCCAGAAGCAGTAACTGTGGTCTTTAGGTTTTTGCCCCGGTATAACACTTTCTGATTTAAAGAATCAAATACTTCGTAAGAACCTCTGACTCTCAGGCTTAAAGATACAGCATCCTGCACAATAGCTACCCGGATAAATCTCGGGGAGTAGGCAAAAGAACTGACAACTGATAACTGATAACTGATAACTAAAATGACTATAAGTATAGTTAGAAATTTTATTCTGTATTTCATCGGCGAGGCCATAGCCAAAATATTAGGGAGAGGAAAATACTGATTAATATACAGGTCACTACAGGAAAATAAAAAGTAAAATTCTTCCTTTGCATGTGTATATCTCCGGGCAACCTGTCTATAAAAGGTATTTTATTCATAAAAGTCAATAATATCCCCGCGCCTATTAAAATAATACCGAAGATAATTAATGTTTTCCCGATTTCTTGCATCTTTCTACCTCTGAATAAATGCAACCGCAATAGTCCTGACAGTATATCCCTTGCGCCTTTGCTAAATTGTGTGCCTTTCTAAAACCCGGACGAAAATCTTCATAATAAAAACCTGTTCCCTCTACCCTGGAAATATCATTACCTATTTTCTTGAGTAATTCCTGATCCTGATAAGGGCTAACTAACAAGGTTGTGGAGAAAGAATTAAATCCCTTATCTTTAGCCGCTCTTGCTGTTTTTATAAGCCGCAGGGACCAGCAAAGAAGACACCGCCCGAGATTGGTTTCTTTTAAATTGACCGCCTGAAAAAACTCCGCAGGGTTGTATTCGGGATAAATAATTTCAAGATCAACCGTCCTGCTGAAATCTATTACTGCCTGTTTCCTGTTGTTATATTCTTTAAAGGGATGGATATTGGGGTTATAGAAAAATCCCGTTACCTCAATCCCTTTCTCTCTTAATTTTTCCAAAGGATATATCAAACACGGCGCACAGCAGATATGCAGCAACAATTTCATAGCTTGGAACTTATTGAAAATAAAGCAGTTGTAGCGCTAAAGGGTGGCACCTTGGGGAGCGTCCCCAATTAGAATAGCTCTTCTTGTTTTTCTTTATTATATTTGATTCCGAAGTGTTCGAAAGTTAACTTGGTGGCGAGCCTGCCCCGTGAAGTGCGTCTCAAATATCCTGCCTTGAGTAAATACGGCTCTACAGTATCTGCGATGGTATCAACTTCCTCATTAAGGCTGGCAGCTAAAGATTCAATACCCACCGGGCCTCCGCTATAGGATTCCAAGATTAATTTTAAGACCTTACGGTCCAAATCATCTAGCCCTGCCTTATCAATACCTAATTCTTCCAAGCTCCTGGCAGCAATCTCAATATCAACCTTCTTTACCTTTAAGACCTGGGCATAATCTCTTATCCGGCGCAATAACCTATTAGCTATACGCGGTGTCCCCCGCGCCCGCCGGGCAATCTCACCAGCCGCCTCTTCATCTATATCCATACCTAAAATCTTGGCAGAATGTTTTATAATCCTTGAGAGGTCCTCTGTCTTATAAAAATCTAAATTATAAAATATACCGAACCTGCCTCTCAAAGGCGCGGCTAATAAACCTGTCCTAGTGGTAGCGCCGACCAGCGTAAAAGGTTTAAGATTGAATTTTATGGTTTTGGCATACGGCCCTTTATCAATCACAAAATCAATTTGAAAACTCTCCATTGCCGGATATAAAAATTCCTCTACAACCTTAGAGAGCCGGTGTATCTCGTCAATAAAAAGAATATCGCCTTTTTCCAGATTAGTTAATATGCCGATTAAATCCCCTGCCCTTTCTATAGCCGGGCCAGAAGTAGCAGTTATCTTTGCGTGCATTTCATGGGCGATGATAAGGGCTAAAGACGTCTTGCCCAATCCCGGAGGGCCGGAGAGCAAAACATGTTCTAAGGGCTCATTTCTTTGTTTGGTGGCTGTCAGGCAAATCTTGAGATTCTCGACTGTCTCTCTTTGGCCTACGAACTCCGAAAGCCGAGAAGGCCTTAGAGAAATATTTAAAACAACATCCTCCTCGGTCTCCTGATTATCAGCGGTAATATTGGTATCCTCTAACCTAAGGGGTTTTGCGGGATTGTTCTTCAGTAATCTCTGTCTTGCCTCTTCTGCCATAGGGTATGATATTCTCTTTATTCCTGATAATTTCTACCTCTCCAAATAATTCTTTCTGCCGGATGATAATTTCTTTTAATTTAATTAACTCTAATATAGCCAGAAAAGTTACAATTATCTCCATCTTATTCTTGGCCTGGGTAAATAATTCTGTCAGGCATAGGCTTGGTGAAACAAGCAATGAATGCAGGAGCTGGTGGATCTTGGCCTCAATCGTAAATTCATCTTTGATTATTTCATAAAATAATTCCTTGGGGACACCTTTCAATGCCTTGGAAAAAGCATTTATCAGATCAAATATACTTGCCTCAAAATATATCTCAGTTTCACCGGCAATTTCTTCCTTGTGTTCTTCTGACCTGGGTCGTTTAAATACCTGGCTTTGATGAGATTCCCTCTGCCTTAAATCTTGCGCTATCTCTTTAAACTTCTCATATTCTAATAGGCGCTTAACCAATTCTGCACGAGGATCTTGCTGTTCTTTTTGTGTCTGGGGCGTTTCTTCTGCCGGCAGTAACATCTTGGATTTAATCTGTAGAAGCGTCGCTGCCATTACCAGAAATTCACCGGCAATATTTAAATCCAACAGCTTCATCAATTCTAGATACTGAAGATATTGCTGAGTAACTTTGGCTATGGGTATATCGTAAATATTAAGGTGATCTTTTTTTACAAGATATAAGAGCAGATCTAACGGGCCTTCGAATATTTCTAATTTTATCTCGCAACTCATATCCCCATTGCCTCTCTTGCTTCTTTAAGGGTCTTGGCAGCAATTAAAGTTGCTTTTTGCCTGCCTTTCTCTAATATCTTTATAATCTTTGGCTTGTCTTTAATTAATTCTTGGCGCCTTTTATGAAAAGGCTTCAATCTATCAATGATAAAGAAGCTGAGCCTTTTTTTACAATCGGTACACCCCAAACTAGCCTTGGTGCACCAATCATAGACCTGGCCTTTCATTTTCGGGATAAATAAGGAGTAATAAGAGAAAACATTGCAGATATCGGGATGGCCTTTATCAGTCAACTTAATTCTCTGGGGGTCAGTAAACATATTTTGTATATTCTTTTTGATTAAATCTTCGGAATCACAAAGATTGATGGTATTGCCGTAACTCTTACTCATCTTTCTGCCGTCCAGGCCCAGGAGCCGGGGTGATTCAGTTAATATCGCCTCGGGGGATGAGAATATTTTTCTTTTATAGAGACTATTAAATCGACGGCTAATCTCGCGGGTAAGTTCTAAGTGAGGCAGCTGATCTTCGCCTACAGGGACTTTATCTGCCTTATAAAGTAAGATATCCGCTGCCTGCAGGACTGGATAACCTAAGAAACCATAGGTACTTAAATTGCGTGTTTTAATTTCTCTCATTTGCTCTTTATACGTAGGGCATCTCTGTAGCCATCCTAAAGGGGTAAAACAAGAAAAGACCATATGTAATTCCAGGTGTTGGGGCACCTGAGACTGGATAAATAAAGTGGATTTATCAGGGTCTATGCCTACGCTTAACCAATCAATGACATTATCGATGACAAACTCAGGTATACTATGCGCATCTTCGTATTCGCTCATCAGCGCATGCCAGTCAGCGACCATAAAGAAACATTCATATTCATCTTGTAATTTTATCCAATTATCCAATGCCCCCACAAGATGGCCGAGATGTAATCTACCTGTAGGGCGCATACCGCTTAATATACGTTTCATTATAATTTCCTGGCTATTTTCTCTATATCGTATGCCTCTATTATATCGCCTTCCTGGAAGTCCTGGAAATTGCCTAAGGCTATCCCGCATTCAAATCCATCCGCAACCTCCCTGGCATCATCTTTAAAACGTTTTAAAGTTGAAATTTTTCCTTCAAATATCGCCTGGTTATTTCTTATGAGATTAACTAAACCGGACCGGGTAATTTTACCTTTAGTTACAAAACATCCTGCAACTGTACCTATCCCTGATACCTTAAAAACCTTTCTTACCTCTGCCCTGCCTAAAAATACTTTCTTTAACTTTGGCTCAAGCATGCCTTCTAAGGCCGCCTTCATATCATTGGCTAATTCATAAATAATATTATAAGTCCTTACATCAACGCCTTCTTTAGCCAGTAATTCTTTAGCGCGCTCATCCGCAGCAACATGAAATCCTAATATCAAGGCATCTGATGCCACTGCCAATATTACATCCGAAGCATTTATCCTGCCTGTAGCTTCATGTATGATATTGAGCTTTATTTCTGAAGTATCCAGCTTGCTTAATATCTCTTTTATCGCCTCCAGGGACCCCTGCACATCTGCCTTGAGTATCAACTTTAATTCTTTAAGCCTTCCTTCTTTTATCTGAGAATATAAATCCTGGAGGCTGATTCTCTTTACTGCCCTTAGCTGCTGTTGTTTTTCTTTCTCTTGGCGTTTTAGCGCTAGTTCCCTAGCCTTCTTTTCGTCTTCAACTACAAAGAACTGCTCCCCTGCCTCGGGAACCCCGGATAGGCCCAGAATCTCAACTGGAAAAGAAGGCTTGGCCTCGGTTATCGACTGGCCACGGTCATTAAACATTGCCCTTATCTTACCGTAATATCTACCTGCAATTATATTCTCATTCAGGCGCAGCCTGCCATTCTGGATAAGCAGTGTTGTTACAGAACCTCTGCCTCTGGTTATTTTTGCTTCTAAAACTACTCCCCGGGCCAACCTTTCAGAATCCGCCTTTAACTCTAACATCTGCGCTTCTAAAAGTATCATCTCCAATAATTCATCGATTCCCTTTCCGGTCTTGGCTGATACGGCAACTGTGATGGTCTTACCGCTCCAATCTTCAGCTGCAAGATTAAGCTTGGCGAGTTGTTTTTTGACTTGATCGATATTCGCTTGCGTCCTATCAATCTTATTTATGGCTACAATTATAGGTACCTCTGCGGCACGGGCGTGATCAATGGCCTCTTGGGTCTGAGGCATAATCCCCTCGTCCGCAGCCACTACTAAGACAACTATATCAGTAACACGGGCCCCGCGTGCGCGCATAGCAGTAAATGCCTCATGGCCAGGGGTATCTAAAAAAGTAATCTCGCCTTGGGGTAAAACAACTCTATAGGCGCCGATATGCTGAGTAATGCCGCCGTGTTCTGATTCCACGACCTCGGTTTTTCTTATCGCATCTAAAAGCGAAGTCTTGCCATGATCAACGTGGCCCATAAGCGTAACTACAGGGGCACGGGGTTGTAAATTGCCAGGCCCGTCTGGCTGATAATGTATGCCTAAAACCACTTCCTCTTCATCTAGCGCCTTTTTTATCTGGTAGCCGTATTTCTGGCAAACCTTGTTTACGGTATCCTCCTCTAAAACTTGATTTATAACTGCCATTATCCTCATATCCAGCAGGGTCTTAATTAATAGCGATGGTTTCTCCTGGATTTTTATAGCTAAATCCTTAACGCTAATAGGAAGTTTAAGTTCCAATTCTTTAAGCTTGGACTCAACCTGAACAGGGGTAGTTTGTTTTACTTCTTCTGGTATCGGCCTTACCGGCGCAACTTCTTTGTGAACAGGTGTAATAAGTATTTCGGGGGCATGGGAAGGTGGCAGCCGAGAAATCCCTGCTATTTTTTTCTTTTTTAAGCCAACCTTGGATTTTGTCCGGGTTACTTTTCTGGCCTTGGCTCTAATCTTAGACGCTGTTTTTAGAGGGGCCTTGCTGCCGGCGGCGGCCTTAGCTGCTGTTTTTTTTGGTTTGTTCCTGGAAGCGGTTTTATCTTTAATCTCTGATTTTGATTTATTTAATTTTCTCATCGCCTGTCTTATTTAGAGGCCAGCTTCTTTGCTTCCTTGATTAATTGCTGCGCCTTCTTTTTACCGATGCCTTTTATCTTTGTTAAACCTTTTATATCCGACTTTAAAATGTCTTCAATGCTCGATAAACCCGATTCCTTAAATACAGCCAAAGTTTTCTCGCCTATACCGGGAATCTTGGCTAATACAGCTGCTTTTCCCTTTTCTTTTTCCTTTTCTTTTTCAACCTCAACAGCCACAGTAGTCTTACTGCGAATATCCAATTCCCAGCTAACGAGTTTAGAGGCAAGGCGGACATTCTGACCGTGCCTGCCAATAGCCAGTGAAAGCTGGTCATCATCTACAATGACCTCCGCCCTGAGTCTCTCCTTGTCCAATTTGATTTCGGAGACCTTCGCCGGCGAAAGCGCGGCTTTTATATATTCCTTTATATCATCACTGTAACGCACAATATCAATCTTTTCACCCTGCAGCTCATTGACAATATTTCTTACACGGTTACCCCGCATACCCACGCATGCGCCCACAGAATCAACTTTTTCGTTTTTAGACCTCACCGCAATCTTAGTACGTTCGCCGGGTTGGCGCGCCATAGACTTTATCTCCACAATACCTTCATAAATCTCAGGGACCTCTAACTCAAATAGTTTCTTTACCAGATTCGGATGCGTACGGGATAACATAATCTGGGGGCCCCTGGTATCCCTTTTCACTTCTACAACATATACGCGTATAGGTTGGCCCATTTTGAATTCTTCCCTGGGAGACTGTTCGCGCTTCAGCAGGATACCTTCTGCCTTACCTAAAAGGTCAACAATGATATTGTTTTTATCAAAGCGGTATACGCCTCCGGAAATAATCTCACCCGCCTTACCTTGAAATTCACGAAATACAACTTCCTTTTCTGCTTCTCGAATCTTCTGTATTATTACCTGGCGGGCAGTTGATGCAGCAATACGGCCAAAATCTATAGTCGTAATCTCCTTTTCATTTTTAAAGGCTTTTATTTGGCCGGTTTTTCGATCGAGTTCTATCTTCAGTTTATCATCGGATTTGATATTGACGACCTTGCGCGCTGCAGCCAGAAGGGCGCTCTCTATTGCCTCAATCAAAATCTCTTTCTTGATGCCTTTTTCTCTTTCTATTTGGTCTATAATGGTTAACAACTCTTGGCTCATAAATATCTCCTGGTTGAAAAATTACTCCTAATTTCTACTATACTATCTGTTTTGCCCTTGCAATCTTTAACAAGGGTATCTTAAATTGCCTTCCTTCTGTATCAATATATACTGAATCCTCTTCTACCTTTGCCACTATCCCTTCTATTTCCCTTTTATCGTTTATTAACTCAGTTAAAAAAAGTTTTACATTTCTATTTATACACCGCAAGAAATCTTTCTCAGTCGCTAAAGGCCTATCTAAACCCGGAGAAGAGATCTCTAAGGTATACCTTTGCTTTAATATGGCCTTTTCATCTAAAACCCTGTTAATCTCTTTATTGAGGCGACTGCATTCACCTAAGCTTATGCCGCCTTCAGGCCTATCCGCTAGGATCTTGAAAATCAAATCCCTTCCTTCGTATCTATAAAGAAATTCGATTAAATCTAATCCTTGCTCTTTTAAATAATTACTTATGAAATCCCGTAATTGAAGTATTGCCTCCTGCCTATCCATATTAAGACACTCTGTTACACTGAGCAATCTTTTTTACCTGTCTTAAAACCGCCTGTTTGCTGCCGCTAATCTTTTTATGATTAAGGCGTAACTTCAATTCTATGCTGTTTTTCTTTAAGGATTCCTTACCGATGATTATCTGCAGGTTAATACCTAAAAGGTCGGCATCTTTAAATTTTACTCCGGCGCGTTCATCGCGGTCATCAAAAAGCGCCTCAATACCGCCTCGGCCTAATTCCCTGTAGACCTCAGAAGCCTCTTTCATAATCCTTCTGTCCGTTACATCTAAGGCTAAGATGATTACCTGATAAGGGCTTATCTGGCCTGGCCAGATTATACCTTCCCTATCGTGGTTCTGTTCAATTATTGCTGCCATTAACCGGGAAACACCTATACCATAACAACCCATAATTATTGGTTTAAGTTTACCTTGGCCATCAAGAAAATTTGCGCCCAATACAGAACTATATTTTGTCCCCAGTTTAAAAATGTGCCCTACCTCAATGCTATTTATTGTCTCAAGCTGCACCTCGCATTGGGAACAGATTCCTTGTTTTTCTCCTATAGCAGGCCTGGCTGATTTACATCTGGGGCATATCCAGACCAAATCCTCGCCAATATCTGCCGGCACCATAAATTCATGAGACATATTCCCGCCCATAACACCCGGCTCTGCCTCTACAGTTAAAATTTTTAATCCGCATCTTTTAAATATCCTATTGTAGGCCTTATGCATTAGTTTATAGTTCTTATTTATCCCCGCTTCATCTTTATCAAAACTATAAGCGTCTTTCATGATAAATTCATTTGCCCTGACCACCCCAAAACGCGGCCGGATTTCATCGCGGAATTTTGTCTGTATCTGATATAAGATTAAAGGTAACTGCCTGTAAGAAGAAATATGGTTTTTTACTAAATCTGTGATTACCTCTTCGTGGGTAGGTCCCAGGCAACTATTTCTGCCTCTACGGTCAGTAAACCTGATCATCACCTGGCCCATGTCTTTATCCCGGCCTGACCTTATCCATAATTCCTGCGGTTGTAACGCGGGAAGCAATAATTCAGAAGCCCCGCAGGCATCCATCTCCTGGCGTATTATATCTTGGATATTATTCAATACCCTCAATCCCAAAGGTAAATATGAATATACGCCTGCCATTAACATCCGGATCATCCCGGCACGCAGCATCAACTGGTGGCTAATCGATTCTGCTTCCTGAGGCGTCTCCTTTAGAGTCGGTATTAAGGCCCTTGACCACAACATCTTATCTCCCTATTTCTCTTAATAACACATCCGCGCATTTATTAAAAGGGATTTTCCTTGCGGGTTTACCTTGCTTAAATAAAAGCCCTTCTTTTTTACCAAAGGCAATTCCTATATCTGCCTCCCTGGCCTCACCCGGACCGTTAACCAGACAACCCATTATCGCAACCTTAAGAGGTTGCGAGTTTACTGTTAACAGTTTACAGTTAACAGTATTTAATCTTTCTTCAAGGTCTTTTACTATCTTAACTAAATCCACCTCGCATCTGCCGCAAGTGGGACAACTAATAATTTCAGGGCTGAAGCGGCGTAATCCCAGCGCTGCTAAGATAGACTTTGCCGCCTTAACTTCTTCTTGAGGCTCATCTGTAAGCGATATCCTTATTGTATCACCAATTCCCTCTAATAGCAAATTACCCAGGGCGATACTAGACTTTATTATCCCCAGCTCGGATAAGCCCGTAGCGGTTACGCCTAAATGCAAGGGGTAGCCACAAAGCCTGCTAAATTTGCGATACGCTTCTATTGTATCGAAGATATTAGAGGCCTTCAAAGAAACTACGATATCATAAAACCCGGATTTCTCTAAAATCTTTATATAATCCAGGGCGCTTTTAACCATCTTATCTGCTACTGAATGACACTTGACGCTTGACGCTTGACACTTTCTTATTGACCCCGAATTAATTCCCACCCTTATAGGAATACCGCCTGTCTTTGCCGCCCTGGCTATTTCACGGATTTGCTCTCTCTTGTATATATTGCCAGGGTTTAACCTTATTTTATCCACTCCAGAGTCTATGGCTTTTATGCCTAGACGCCAATCAAAATGTATATCCGCCACTAAAGGTATCTTCACCTTAGGCTTAATCTTACTTAATGCCTGGGCATCGGCATTATCTTTCACTGCCAAACGGACAATCTCACAGCCAACGCTTTCTAATTTCTTTATCTGCCTGATGGTTCTTTCTATATCTTTCGTCTTGGTCTTGGTCATTGATTGTATGGCAATAGGATTTTCCCCGCCGATACAAATATTACCTATTTTTATGATTTTAGTCTTGCCTCTTGTTATCTTCATCGCTTATTTAAAAAAATTGGATATCTTATCCCCGAAGAATTTCATCAGGTCAATATAAGTTACATATACTGCTAATAATATAATCAAACTTAAGCCTGCCTGGGTAATAATACGCTCGCTCTTTATGCTTAAAGTCCTGCCTCTTACCTTCTCAACAGCCAACAATGCAATATGGCCTCCGTCTAATACCGGAAAAGGTAAGAGATTAAATATGGCCAAACTCACGCTCAAGACAGCCATCAGATGCAAAACCGCAATTATACCCGCATCTTTTACTTTAGAAGTTATATAGAATATGCCCAAAGGGCCGGTTACTGATTCGCGCATCGATAACTTGCCGGTAATCATACGCCAGATAGCCTTATAGGTTAGAACAGTCAAATCCTTAGTTTTATTTAGGCTTAAGAAAAGGGATTCTAAAAGGCCATGCCTTACTTTTATAGTCTCATCATCCGGCGCTATACCCAGTAACCCTACTTTGCGTTTTTGGCCTAATGCATCGCTGAATAGTTTTTCCTTTATCTTTACATCTATCGTATGCTCTTTATTATCCCGCAAGATAGAAAGCCCGACCATAGTATTTGTTTTTTTGCTCTGAATGGCATCTAATAAATCTTCCCAGGATTCTACTGACTTACCGTCTACGGCTGTAATCTTATCGCCAATTTGTATCCCGGCATCTTTTGCTCCAAAACCATCAACTAGGCCGCCTACCTTGGTAGTAAGCGTAGGATAACCGACAAAGAATATCAACCAGAAGCATAAGAATCCCAATATGTAGTTTAATAAAGGGCCAAAGAATATTATTGCCGCGCGCTGAATCGGCGGCTTAGCCATATATTCGTAACTTGCGCCTTTATATTCTTCTAGATTATCGCCGGCCAGTTTTACGTATCCCCCGAGGGGAATTGCGCTGATGCTGTATTGTGTATCATTTTTTTTCTTACTTAAAATCGCGGGGCCAAAACCTAAAGAAAATTTCTCTACTTTTACGCCCATTTTTTTGGCAATGATAAAATGTCCAAATTCATGGACTACTATCAATATGCCTAATATAAAAAGAAATACAATTAAGGAAGTCATATAATTATCCTAACCGGTTAACTACTCTAAGGGCCTCTTCTCTGGCCCAATTATCTGCCTCCAAGATATCTCCTAACCCAGGCTGCTTGATATTTTTATGCCTGTTCAGGACGCGCTCAATAACCTCAGGGATAGAAATAAACTCAAGCCTCCCTTTTAAAAACTCATCTACGCTGGCTTCATTAGCAGCATTCAGAACTGCCGGCATAGTCCCCGCCTCACTGGCTGCCCTATAAGCTAATGCTAAACAAGGAAATTTCTTAAAATCCGGCTTTTCAAATTTAAGCTCCTTTAGCTTAAAGAAATCGATACCGGGAAGCGCTGTAGGCAGCCTCTCGGGGTAAGAAAGGGCATATTGTATGGGAATACGCATATCAGTAACTGATAATTGCGCTAGAATTACTCCGTCTATAAATTCAACCATAGAATGGATTATGGCTTGGGGATGTATAAGTATTTTTATCTTATCTAATTCTACATCAAATAGAAACATTGTTTCTAATACCTCCAGCCCCTTATTCATTAAGGTTGCAGAATCAACGCTGATTTTTTTACCCATCTTCCATTTAGGGTGCCTTAGAACCTGGGCGATAGAGATATTCTGGAGGTCTTTTTTATTCTTCTCTCTAAACGGGCCCCCTGAAGCAGTCAGATAAATATTCTTTAATCTCTCCTTATCTTGGCCGTCTAAACACTGCCATATAGCTGACTGTTCGCTATCTATGGGTATAATCTTTACCTTTTTCTTTCCTGACTTGTTCATAATGATGGAACCCGCCATAACCAATGCCTCTTTATTGGCTAAGATAATGGTCTTTTCGCTCTCTATTGCCTTTAATAAGGGCGGCAGGCCCCCTGAACCGCTTATCGCCAATACAATCTCATCTGTGCGTTTCTGCCCAACCAACTCTTCTAAACCGTCTTCTCCCATAAAGAGTTTGATCTTGGGGCTGATTTTAGGCTTTAGATTAACAGCCGCCTTTTGGTCTCTAACGCAAACGAATCGGGGATGAAATTCTTTTATCTGCTGATATAAAATATCAATATTAGAATTTGCGCTTAAACCGACGATAGAAAATCTATCGGGGAATTGTTTTATTACTTGCAGGGTATTCTGTCCTATCGAACCGGTTGAGCCTAGGATAGTGATGTTTTTCATCTTAAAATGGTGCTGATATAAAAATAAAATGTCGGGGCAGTAAAAAGTAAACTATCAACCAAATCTAAAACTCCTCCCATGCCCGGGATAAGATTGCCTGAATCCTTTACCTGGCAGTCGCGCTTTATAAGAGACTCGGATAAGTCGCCCAGTTGCCCTAAGATACCTAAAAAGATACCGATAAAAATAAGAGTGCAATAAGATAAATCTAAAAACGGCCTGCTCGCCAATGCGCCTAATACACTGAATATCAACCCGCCTATCGCCCCCTCTACAGATTTCTTGGGGCTGATATGGGGTATTAACGGTTTCCTGCCAAAACATGTACCTACGAGGTAGGCGCCGATATCGCCTAATTTTGTAACGATTAATACCATCGCGAAAAGCCCAAGGCCTCCCGGTAGATATCTTATCTTGATTAAGAAACTCAAGAACCAGGAAACATAAATTATGCCGAATATAGTTGTAGAAATATCCACCACCACGCCATAATTCTGGCGCCTTCTGAACTGCATCAGGACTAAAAATAACAAGGCCAAAACGATAAACAGGAGTTCCCATATCTGGGTAACTTTAAAACGAAATAGTATCGAAAGCGGGATGATAACGCCCATACCCATGCCAAAATATTTATATATCTTTATCTCTTTCTTCTCTAGCATAGTAAAGAACTCGTAAAGCCCGACTATGATAAAGACAGTTATAACTAATCCAATTACCCACTTAATAAATACGCTGGCAATAATAAGAGAAATAAGTATAACTGAACTAAATATTCTTTTTGTGAGCATTTATCCTCCCCAAAAAATCTACCTTTTCTCTTGAGAGTCTATCCCCCCAAACCTGCGCTGTCGCTTCTGGTAAACTCTTATCGCCTCCTCTAAATCCTGCCTTTTAAAATCAGGCCAGTATTTTTTAGGAAAATATAACTCTGTATAAGAAAGCTGCCAGAGTAAAAAATTACTGAGCCGCATTTCACCGCTCGTGCGAATCAAAAGATCTGGATCAGGCAGGCCTCTGGTATAAAGATAGTTACTAAAACTTTCCACGTCTAAATCCTCTAAATTGGCCTTGCCCTCTAAAACCTGCTGGGTAAATTTTCTTACCGCCTCTATTATCTCTTGCCTTGCGCCGTAATTTAAGGCTAAGAGCAAAACTAAGCCTGTATTACCCCTGGTCTTCTCTTCTGCCTCTCTTATCTTGGCCTGCAATTCTTTGGGAATAGGCTTAGCTCTACCAATCCATCTAAACTTAATATTATTTTTATCTAATTTTTTAATTTCCCGGCTCAAAAAATGATTTAAGAAGCGCATGAGCATGTCTACTTCTTTCTTGGGCCTTACCCAATTTTCCGCAGAGAAAACAAAGAATGATATTACTTTAATCCCTAAATTACCTGCTGCTTTTATGATTTCTCTGACCCTATTAATCCCTACCCGGTGCCCTGCTATCCGGGGCAGGCCCTTCTCCTTTGCCCAACGGCCATTTCCATCGATGATTATCGCAACGTGCCTAGGAATATTATTCTGATCTAACATGCTCATCCCAATAAAAAAGGGGATAAATCTCCCCTTTTCCGACGAAAGTGCGTCCCTCTCACTTGCCCCTTCTATTCCATCTTTATGGTCAACAAAATTCGCCTATCTTTAAAAAATATCTTCTACAATGATGTTTAATCTTTAGTCTTTCGCGACTTACCTTTTGGCAATGCCTCTTTAAGGTCTTCCTCAATCGCATCTTTAAGCCTGGTTATCTTCTGGATTTCTTCTTTTAAACTCTGGCTTACTAATTGTTCTTGCTCTAAGGCATTCTTTGTTGCCTGGAGTATTTCCTTTTCCTTTACCAATTCCTGGGCCAGGCTATTTAATTTATTTTCTAGCGTCATCTTCTCTTGTGAAAACTTGTTCATCCTCTCTTCTAAATCTAATCTGATAACCATCTCTTTATCACGCGCAAGTTTAAGCCGGTGCGCATTGCTGCAAGAACCCACTGTCCCCATAAGAAGTATTAAAGTTAGTATGCCTAATACCAGAATAAATCTATCCTTTATGCTCTCTTCCATAATATTACACCCCTGTTTCCTATTTAAGATTTTCTAGCGGTTCTTTAAGTTCGAATCTAGCCGGTTCTTTTGTCTCTTTTACTTTTGTCAGCCGGGGGAGGATCACAATCTCAACCCGGCGATTCAACTGGCACCCTTGCTTTGTATCATTAGAGGCAACTGGATGATATTCGCCGTAACCAATCGCTGATATACGTTCAGGCGAAATTCCTTTTTCATCAACCAAAAAATGTAAGACACTTAAAGAGCGCGCAACGGATAGTTCCCAGTTCGATTTCCAATTTGAATACTGAATGGGTTGATTATCCGTATGTCCTTCTATCCCTACGCTTAACTGGGGTACATTTTCTTTTAAGACCAGGGAAATCTTATCCAATATAGAATAAACCGCGGGCCTTATCTTGTCTTTACCTGAATCAAATACAATATCACCTACTACCGTAATCACTAAGCCCTTTTCCATCATTTCTAATTTAACCTGTTTATCCCGAATTTCCCCAGCCAACCTACTCTCCAGGATACCCCTGGCTTGATTCAATTCATCCAGTTGTTTAGACAATTCTTCAATTTTGCGGATATCCGAACGTCTTCCTTTTTGAAAGATAAATGTACATCCGGATAAACTTAAACTTAAAAACGCTATTAACGCAATCTTAGCAAATAATTTCATTTTCATAAATTACCTCCCTTTTCTAATAGACAAGGCCTGAATATAACATAATACATAAGTTTAGTCAAGTGTTTGTTCAAGCGAGTATGGTGTCTTCTCTGGATGAACCTACAGAGATTAGAGCAATCTTGGCATCAAGGATATCCCCAAGCAGAGATAGATAGGCCTTGGCATTTAATGGTAAGTCTCGGTAACGTCTTATCTTACCTATGGTTTTATCCCAACCGGCAATTTCTTTATATACAGGCTTAACCTTCTCTAACATCTCTAAGCCATAAGGAAATTCTTTAAATAATTTACCTTTATATTTATAGGCAATACATACCTTTATGGTCTTTAATCCATCTAATATATCTAATTTCGTTATTGCTAATTCTGATATACCATTTAATAGAATCGCTTCTCTTACCATTACAGCGTCAAACCATCCGCACCTGCGCGGCCGGCCGGTCGTGGCGCCAAATTCATTGCCTTTGTTGCGCATATATTTTGCAAAGACGGGTGGAAATTCTACGGGAAAAGGCCCCTCTCCTACCCTTGTGGTATAGACCTTTGCCACGCCTACAACCTTATCTATCTTTACTGGTGAAACACCTGTACCAATACAGGCGCCACCGGCAGTCGCTGAAGAGGAAGTAACAAAAGGGTAAGTCCCAAAATCAATATCTAAAAAAGTACCTTGGGCGCCTTCAAAAAGAATATCTTTTTTATTGTCAATTGCCTCATTTATTAATAACTGGGTGTTGCATATGTATGGAGAAAGCACCCGGGCATAATTTAAATATTCCTTGTAAATCTCCTTAAATTGAAATCCGCGATGTCCATAAACTTTCTTAAGAATTTCGTTCTTTTCCCTTAAATTATCCTTTAATTTATCCCTAAAGACACCTCTGTCTAAGAGATCGATTATCCTTATGCCGCAGCGGCTGATTTTATCCGCGTAACAAGGCCCAATGCCTCTGTTAGTTGTGCCTATTTTATTGGTCCTCTTTATCTCCCGCAATTGATCCAAGATTTTATGATACGGTAAAATTATATGGGCAAGCGAGGAAATCTTTAAACGCCTATTGATATTTATGTTACTTGAAGATAAATCTTTAATTTCTTTAATCAACACAGCCGGATCAACTACCACTCCATTGCCAATACAACAGATCTTTCCTCTATGCAAAATACCCGAAGGGATTAAATGAAAGATGTATTCCCTGCCGCCAACCACGACAGTATGCCCGGCGTTGCTACCGCCCTGGAAACGCACAATGTAATCAGCCCGGTCAGATAAGATATCGATTATCTTACCCTTGCCCTCATCTCCCCACTGTGTGCCTACAATTATGGTATTCATAAATTACGGGTTCATCTGGAATATCTTGCGCGCGATATCCGGGTACTTGGCAATAAATTTCAACTCATCATCAACCAGGGGTTTTTGATTATGGACATTAGCATAGCGCACTAATTCCAGGATCTGGGTTGCCTCCTGGTCGTCACGGAAGACAACCTCTAATTTCTCATAGACATTTCTAAAACCCTTAATCCCTGAATATTCGCCCGCGGTAATTTTACGCCCCGTTTCAACTATCTCAGGTTCTCCCCGGCCCAATTCTTCAAAATCATAAAGTTCATAATTACGCCTGTCCTTTAAGGCGCCGTCGGCATGGATGCCTGATTCATGGGCAAAAGCATTTGCGCCTAAGCCGGGTTGATTTATAGGTATAGGGACACCAAAGGCATAAGAGGCATATTTACCGATCTTGTAGGCCATCTTCAAGCCTACCCTTTCATCCAAGCGATAATCCTGCATGCCGCTGCCGTATTTTATGGCCAGGATTACAGAAACCAAATCTGCATTACCCGCGCGTTCACCCATGCCATTAATACAAGTATTAATGTAGGCGTCGTATCCGCAATCACAAGCTGCCTTTGCGCCGGCAATGGAATTGGCCACCACCAACCCCAAATCATTATGACAGTGGATCTCAGCGGGTATCTTAACCCCCTGGCAAAGCCGTTTTATACGTTCATAAATTGTAAATGGGGTGTCGCAGCCTAATGTATCGCAGTAACGAACCCTATGCGCACCTGCCTCTTTAGCTGCCCGGGAAAATTCAATGAGATAATCCATCCTGGTGCGCGAGGCATCCTCTGCATTTACGCCGATAGATTCAGCTCCTAATTTGCGCGCCTCTTTTACTGCTTGCGTCATTTCTTTTATCACTGACTGGTGGTTAAGTTTTCCTTTGAATTTATGCGTAATCATCTGATCAGAAGTAGAGATAGACAAATTCAGGTGTTTGAGGTTGGGCACTAATTTAAAGGCGGCCCTGACGTCGCCCTGGGTTGCCCTCAGCCACCCTCCCAAGCGGATAGGAGAAAGCACGCCCTTTTTTACTAACTCTAAATTAGCGTTTAAGTAATTGGTCTCATGGCGCGTGAGCGGAAAACCAAACTCTGATTGGAATATCCCCATCTCATTTAGATATAGATTCATCATTGTCTTTTCCAGTTTAGAAAGGCAAATCCGGGAAGTCTGGACTCCATCGCGGTTGGTTACGTCAATAATATATATCTTAGGTTTATTAGCCATATCATCACCTCTTAAATGAGCAGACAACTTACGGAGTAAAACGACGTAAGTTGTAGACCGAAGGTCGTCTGCGAATTTAATCCCGACGTATCGTCGGGATAAGTTCGGACTGATAAGTTATGTCGCTTAGATTATCTTTAATATATGGCTCCCTGCCTGCCGGCAGGCAGGCATAACTTATGTCCTCACTTACCTCTTGATTATCTTTTTAAACTCTTCTTTTTTGGGAACAGTCCGCAGGCTAAAGATTTCCTGGTTATCTAGAAGATAGGTCGGCCCGAACATAACCTTCAACTCTTTATTCAGGCTGATATTGTCTTTCAAAAGCCTTTTCCCCTCTTCGCTGCGGCTACAACTACTTATCTTATCTGCAGCCAATCCAGACAGGCAATCCTCCCACCAAGAACTATCAATATTTTTCGCCCGGCAGATAATATAATCCCAAAAAAATCTGGGATAGTTCTTTTGCACGCATACGCTGCGCAGATACTCCTGGACCTCAGGCCTGCCTCCGGGGGCATCAAACTTATCTTCCTGCTCTACTGCCAAAAAATGTATAGCGGGATTAAATTCCCTTGTCATCTCTAACAGCTCTCTAGCATTCCTGTCATACAGACTTATAAATAAATCTAATTTCTTTTTTATTTTTTTCCTATCCGGAAAATAGGAGAAACCGCTGAATTCAGGTTTGACCATATAAAAATCGCCTTTTATTTCTAGATTTTCTTTTAGTTTATCAAATCCTTTTTCTTTGTCTACCTCTTTACCTAAAAGATAGGCGGGTAACGCCTTGATATTAAAATTGCTGAGGAATTTCCTAGCGCGCGCATCCGGATAATATAAATAAGAGACAACTAAGCCGGGAAATTGTGTTTTTAAAAATTTAATCATATCCTGGCTATCGCATACACTGCATATCTTAGGCGTAATAATCGAAAGGGTAACTCCGGAGGCCTTAGTAAATAGACACTCGGATTGCCCTGTGCCTGGTTTCTGGCATGCGCCGATCATGCCTTCCTGCTTGCAATTGGCATCAGAAAAACAGCGCGGTAAAATAGAGAGCATCTCCGGGTCATCCTTGATTTCATCGGAAAGGCGCAATTCTTCTACCTTATGCTCTATGATTTTTTTATCCTTTAGCGTTAAACTTAACTTACCCAACCGCCGGCCCTGCCATGATGGCCTCAATACTAAAACAGAATCTATTTTACTGTAAAGCTCTTCTTTATTATTGCCGTGCCTGCGGCTGCGGCCGGAAAAGACTACATCTATCTCAGCGATCTCCTTTATCAGCCTGAGGTCATCATCCTCCCCTAACTGGCTTAAAAGTATTATAATATCCGCGTTCTTTTTCTTTAACTCCTCCACTGCCCCTCTAATCGCAATCTTAGGCCCGGAAAATTTAAGGTCAAAGGCCTTCTGTCTTGCAGACAGGCCGGTTACGCCAATTATACCGATTTTGACGCCAGCAACTTCCTTTATAATGTAAGCTTCAAACAGTGGAGGCTTTTCTTTAGGATCATTGGTCAGGATATTACAGGAAACAGGGCTTGGTTTTATCTTGGCTATATTTTCTAAAAGAAAATCTTTGCCAAAATTAAACTCATCGTCTCCCAAGGTTAGCGCATCGTACTTTATTAACTCTATGGCCTTAAGATTCATCAGGGTCCGTTGCATATCCAGTTGCGTATTTTGGGTATATTCATCCGTTAGGCCGCCAGCAAAAAATCCGCCTGAATCCAGAACTAACGTATTGGGATTCTCTTTCCTTAATTCTTTGATTAATGTTGCCCGGCGCGCTAGCCCCCCATCTGATTCCTGAGGGCAATCGCAGGGGTAAATCATGGCATGGGTCTGGCCTGTATACAAAATCGTAATCTCTTGAGCATAACAGGTAAACGTAAAACTCAAAATGCAAAACGTAAAACTACAACTTAAAATTGAAAATTTTAAATTTTGAATTGTGATTTTGACTTTTGACTTTTGACTTTTGACTTTTCTAATCATAACTTTATTACTTTCACTGCTAAAATATTCTCAGTCTTCTTTATTTGCTCAAGGACCTTACTGGATACGGGGCTGTCCACATTCAATACTGTAATGGCCTTACCGCCGGCTGTCTGCCGGCCAAAAGTCATTGCCGCAATATTGATATTGTGTTGGCCTAAAAGCGTGCCTAGATTGCCAATAATACCCGGTTTATCCCAGTTGCGGATTACAATCATCTCACCCAAAGGCAACAATTCCACATAATAATCATCGACCTTGACAATACGCGGCTGTTTATTGGGAGAGAGCGTGCCGGCAACCCTCTTGGTTTCTTTATCAGTTTTTATCTCTAACTGAATCAGGGTTACGAATTCTTCCTCTTTAGAAGATTTTGCTTCCTTTATCTTTATGCCCCTTTCCTTAGCCAGGCTCGTAGCGTTGATGAAGTTTACTGTCTCCTTTAATATCGGCGAAAGCAGCCCCTTCACCAGGGCCATGGTCAGCGGACTTAAATCGTATTGAATAATATCGCCGCTATAATTTATATTCAGCTCCTGGAACCTTCCTTCTATTAATTGGCTGGAAAATATCCCTAATTTTTCAGATAAATTTATATACGGCTCTAAAATTTTATAAACCTCTGCTTCCACGCAAGGGTAGTTGGCGGCGTTGCGTATGCCTTTGCCTAAAAGCGCGTCGCGCACAATCTGGGCTACCTCTATAGCCACATTAACCTGCGCCTCTTCAGTGGATGCGCCTAAATGAGGAGTGGTTATAACATTATCTAACCGTGAAAGTTCAGAATCGATGAGTGGTTCTTTTTCAAACACATCTATAGCCGCTCCGGCAACCTTACCTTCTTTAATAGCGCTGACTAAGGCCTCCTCATCAATTATGCCGCCACGGGCGCAATTGATTACCCGCGCGCCTTTCTTCATCAGCGCAAATTCATCAGTGGATATTATATGTTTTGTCTCTTCGGTCAGGGGCGTATGCACGGTAATATAATCAGAACGCCTAAGCAGCCCCTTTAATTCCACTATTTCTACGCCCAGGCTCTCAGCAACCTCTTTGGATAAAAAGGGGTCATAGGCTAAGATTTTCATCCCAAAGGAAAACGCCCGCTTGGCTACCTCTCTTCCAATCCTTCCCAGCCCGATAATACCCAGTATCTTGTTATAAAGCTCCACCCCCATAAATTGAGAACGTTTCCATTCTCCTTGTTTTGTGGAGGCATTGGCCTGGGGGATATTCCTGGAAAGCGCCAGAATCATACTCAAGGTATGTTCGGCAGTAGAAATAGTGTTGCCGCCAGGCGTATTCATCACAATTATGCCCCTGGCTGTAGCCGCCTCTAAATCTATATTATCTAACCCCACGCCTGCGCGGCCGATTAATCTTAATTTTTTGGCTGCCTCAATTATATCCCTGGTTACCTTGGTTGCGCTCCTTACAATAAGCGCATCGTAATCTTTAATTGTATCTTTTAGGGCTTCAGGCGTCAGTTTAAGTTTTACATCCACCTGAAATTCTTTGACGCTGGTCAGAATCTTCAGTCCTTCATCAGATAACGGATCGCTAACTAAGATTTTCATTTTTACTCCTTCAATGAGCACATAACTTACGAATCCCGAAACTTCGGGATGAGTAAACTATGTGTGCGAATTGAATATCTCCTCTGCCGCCTTCACTCCCGCACCTAAATTAATTTTATATCCCATCTGACTTAAGACCTTCTCTAAACAAGCAAGGCAAAAAATAATATCAGATTTTTCAATATAGCCCATATGGGCAATCCTGAATATCCTGCTCTTGAATTCGCCCTGGCCTCCGGCGATAGTGACGCCGTAAGTATCGCGCATAGTCTTGACCATTTTTTCACCGTCTATACCCTGCGGGACCTTTGCTGCGGTGACCACATCAGAGGCAGCAGAGGCTGCAAATAATTCTAACCCCATTGCCTTCATAGCCGCTTTCGTGGCATCGGCCATTTTTTTATGGCGCAAAAAAACATTCTCAAGGCCATCCTCTTTGAGCATCTTTAGAGATTCACAGAGCGCTATAATCAAAGTTATGGCAGGGGTAAAGGGAGTATCGGTTTTATCTAACGCCTTTTTGGCAGCTTTTAAATCAAAATAATACTTTGGGCATTTAGAATCCTGGACTAACTTCCATGCCTTGGGGCTTACCGATATAAAACCTAAGCCCGGAGGCAACATCAGGCCTTTTTGTGAACCCGAAACCACTACATCGCAAAACCAGGAATCAGTCTGTAAATCAATTGCCCCTAACCCGCTTATGGCATCTACCACCAATACTGCCTGGCTATTCCTTACTATCTTGCCTACTGCCTCAATATCATTGACTACCCCGGTTGAGGTCTCACACAACGTAGTAAATACTGCCTTTATTTTAGGGTTTGCCTTTATTCTTTTTTCTATTTCGCGTGCCTCAACTGCCTCGCCCCACTGTACCTCAATAATTTCGGTATTAATGCCGTAACTATTACAAATCTCCGTCCATCTCTCGCCGAATTTACCGCCCTGGATAGTGATGGCTGTATCGCCGGCTGATAATAAGTTAGCTACCGCTGCCTCCATTGCGCCTGTGCCGGATGAGGCCAATATAAAAACATCATTTTTAGTCTGAAAAACATACCTTAGGCCCTCATTCGCCTCTTTTAAGATTGCCTGAAACTGTGGCGTGCGATGATGGATTATAGGCCTGCCCAGGGCCTCACAGACCTGTGGCGGTAATGGCGTAGGGCCGGGTGTCAATAAATAACTCTTTCTCATTTGCCCATTCTCCTATTATTAAACTGTTAAATTGTTACATTGTCAAAAGCAATTTAGCAGTTTAGCAATTTAACAATAAAATTATTATTTCTTCTTGGTTATGATAACTTCATCTACAAGGCCGTATTCCTTGGCTTCTTGGGCAGACATAAAATAATCGCGGTCTGTATCCTTTTGAATCTTCTCCAGTGTCTGCTTTGTATGCAGGGCTAAAATCCCGTTTATTTTGTCCCGCAAATTTAAAATTTCTTTGGCATGCCGGGAAATATCTTCCGCGGCTCCCTGAATACCGCCCCAGGGCTGATGAATCATAATCCGCGAATTAGGCAAGACGAAACGTTTGCCCTTGGTGCCTGCGCATAAAAGAAGGGCGCCCATACTTGTGGCCTGTCCTACGCAATAAGTGGCTACATCGGGTTTGAGGAACTGTATGGTATCGTATATCGCCAGCCCTGCGGTTACCGATCCGCCGGGCGAATTAATATAAATGTTTATCTCTTTCTTCGCATCTTCCATCTGCAAGAAAAGCATCTGGGCAATCACTAAGTTTGCCACATTATCGTCGATGGGCGTGCCGATGAATATAATGCGGTCTTTTAACAACCGTGAATAAATATCATATGCCCGCTCATAGCCCCGCGCAGTCTGTTCGATCACCATTGGTACTAATGTCTGCATTTTTTTCTCCATAGCCACCTCCCTATTTTAAGAAGTTTCCTGCCAATTCGCTTCCCTTAATAAAAACTCTATCACGCAACGGCTCATATGATCGTCCTGCGGGATGTTTTCTCTTTTGGCGATCTCAGCCAACACTAGATAAACCTTAACCTCTTTTTTTGCCAGGGGCTCTAATTCAGAAGATAAAGCCTTTTCTCTCTCCTCTAGCTCCTGGCCAGAGACGCCCTTTAATGCCAAATCTAATTTTGCCTGCCTTACTAAATCTTGTAATTGCCGATTAATTAAAGGCTGCGGCAGGCTGAAATCCAATCCCCTGGTTATATGCTCAATGATATCATTCTCTATTTTTTGCCGCCCTAGATTCTCCTTATGCATAAAAATCTGCCTCTCTACTGCCTTTTCCAATTCTAATAAATTTGGAAAACCTAACCCCCGGGCACAATTATCATCTATAGAATCAACTTTTCTGGCTTCTCTTAAAGCATCAATATTACGTTTTATCTCATCGCTGCTGACTTCAATCTTTTTATACTTAATCTCAAGGCCCTTATAGTGCTTAAGTTTAATCTCGGGCCTGACTTCTACAGTTGCCTTAAATGAAAGGTTCTGGTTATCTAATTTGACATCGGATATATCCGGTAAATCAATTACCTCTAATCCTTCCTCTTTTACTGCCTCTTGATAAACATCCGGGACTAATTCCTCAAGCACGCGTTGCTGCATTTGGGGAGAAAAATGCTTCTCTAAAATATCTGCCGGGACATGGCCAACACGAAAACCCGGGACCTTTGCCTCCTGGCCGATTTTCTTAGAGACCTCCTGGAATTTATTTTTTACGATATCACCGCTGACTTCTATACTAATCTCTCTTTTTGTAGCGTCTAACTTCTTAACCTCTCTCTTCATCCGTCCCTCGCTTACATACTAAATTTCTCGCCCAAATATATCTCTCTGGCCTGAGGATTGCTGATTAGTTCATCGGCAGTGCCGGAAATAAGGATTCTGCCATCAGCTATTAAATAAGCACGGTCAGTTATTGAAAGTGTCTCCCGGACATTATGGTCGGTAAGTAAGATTCCCAGGCCTTTTTCTTTTAGTTCTCTGATAATCTCCTGCGCCTCGTTGACCACAATGGGGTCTATCCCGGAAAAAGGTTCATCCAAAAGTATACAGGACGGGTTAGTAACTAATGCCCGGGTAATCTCTAAACGCCTTCTTTCGCCTCCGGATAATGTATAGGCCTTGTTTTTAGCCAGGCGCGAGATATTCAGTTCCTCAAGAAGACTCCCCAGCCTGCGTTTTCTTTCGGTCCGGCTTATATCTAACGTCTCTAAGATGGCCATGATATTCTCTTCTACGCTAAGTTTCCTAAAAATAGAGGGCTCCTGAGAAAGATAGCCTATGCCATATCGGGCACGTTCATGAATACCTAAACTTGTTATATCCTGATCACCAAACATAATCTTGCCCTTATTAGGAGGGACAATACCTACGACCATATAAAAGGTGGTAGTTTTACCTGCGCCGTTAGGCCCAAGCAGGCCGACAATCTCGCCGCGCTTGACTGTCAAATCCACGCCCTTGACTACCTGCCTGCCATCATAAGATTTACACAGCTCTTTAATTTCCAAAAGATGCATCAAGGTCCTCCGTGGAAGATATGATCAATTTAGGTCTTCCTACAAGCGTAATCCTTTTATCTAAGGCGCTATAAACTGCCTCATCACTATAAGAGATATTATCGCCTCTGGTAATCTTAACATTGCCCCGCGCAATAATTTTCTCAATGCTACTACCCATAAGAGTGGGTGTCTGGCCGGATTCGCTTGTATCTTTACTTGTATCCTCATCAGACATAGTAAAATAGACATCCATAATATCGCAATCAATCCCTATAGTTTGACTATCTACATTAACATTATTATTAAATACAGCCACATTTTTCTCATAATCTATCTGGAGTGGCCCGTCGCAGGTAATAATCGTCTTATTTCTATCCAGCATCCCTGATTGCCCCTGGTTCTTAATGCTGCTGACCTCTACAGTGACGTCTTTCTCCAAAGTCACTTTATTTAAATCAGGTTGCCCTGTAGCGCCGGAGGCAGTGCTAAATAAATTATCTTTTTCTATATTGACTACATCTTTTGTGGTAACTATCTTATTTTTCCTGTCCCAGTCTAAAGAATCCGTGGTCAGCCTGGCGCCTGAGGAGCTAGTGATGATCACATTTTGCTCTAAATGCACCTTGCCTTCTATCTTATCAAAATCGCCTCTATCGGCCGTAAGGTTGACATCCTCTTTTTCCTCGTAAATATTACCTATTATGTCTTTAAGTTTTACGACTTCGGTAAATATATCCGCGGATTTAGCTGAAAGGTCCCAGGTCTTTTTGCCTTTATCGCCGTAGCCGGCCAGTGAAAAATCATTGATCTGCTGATCCGCTTCTTGAAGGTTTTCTTGTCCTCGCGCTTCTAAAACAAAAACCATCAGGAATACAAAACTAAAAACTAATCCGCACCTTTTAAACATTATAAAGTCCCACCATCTCTTTCCATCTTCCTTTAGCCTTGAGGATTAACTCTGCAACCTCGCGCACCGCGCCCCTGCCGCCTTCTCTGGCGGTAATATAGTGGCTGGCCTGTTTAATATCGGCTACAGCATTAAATACCGCTATCGCAAGACCTGCTCTCTTCATCAGGCACAGGTCTACAAGATCATCTCCCACAAAACAAACCTCATCCATAGCCACCTTGTGCCTTTTTAAGATTTTTTCTAGAACCGCACTCTTGGGAGAGATATTCTCAAATACTGCCTCCACCTGCATATCTCTGGCGCGGGGCCTGATTGCCCGCGAACCCTTGGCAGTGATCAGGACGGTCTTTATTCCTGCCTTTTTTAAAAGATACACCCCTAATCCGTCGTGGACATCAAAAAATTTCATATCGCATCCCCGACAATCATATATTATCCTGCCGTCGGTCAATACGCCATCTACGTCTAAGATTAAAAGTTTTATTTTCTTTGCCTTATTTAATATAGATTCTTCCATGATTACACTAACCCTGCCTTTAATAAATCCTGCACATCTAAAAGGCCCAGGGGCCGGCCATTTCTGTCCACCACCGGCACCTCATCAATCTTTTTCTCCTGTAATATCCGCATCGCCTCTTGAGCCAGCATTGCCGGCCTTACGGTTGTGGGATTCTTGGTCATTGCCTCTTTGACTTTACGCTGGGCGAGATTGGAGTCTATCTCCATGTGCCGGCGTAAATCGCCATCAGTAAAGATACCCACCAGTTTCCCCTTTTTATTTACTATGGAAGCGCTCCCTGCCCGGGCCCGGGTAATCTTAAACAAGACTTCTGAGACTTTTTTCTCTTGCCCAACCACAGGATTAGCCGCTCCCTTGCGCATAATATCTTCTACTTTTAAAAGCAGCCTTTTACCTAAAAGGCCTCCCGGATGATAAAAGGCGAAATCTTTTTCTTTAAAACCTTTTAACTCTAAAAGGCAGACTGCCAATGCATCTGACATGGCCAGCATGGCAGTAGTAGAAGTGGTAGGGGCTAACCCTAAAGGACAGGCCTCTTTTTTTACATATGTATTTAAGACCGCATCGCTGTAACGCGCCAGGATAGAGGTAATATTACCGGTGATGGCAATGATCTTTGCGCCTATCTTCTTTAATAGAGGCAATAATTTTTTAATCTCATCCGTCTGCCCGCTATTGGATATAATTATTACCATGTCCTCTTTGGTTACCCTGCCTAAATCACCGTGTATAGCTTCTGCGGAATGTAAAAATAAACTCGGTGTCCCGGTAGAAGAGAGTGTGGCGGATAGCTTCTGGCCGATAATCCCTGCCTTACCCATCCCACTTACTACTACTCTGCCTCGAGAGGCTAAAATAAGCTGTATTGCCTTCTGAAAAGAACGATTTATATTCTTTTTAAGGCCCATGATTGCCTCAGACTCAATATCTAAAACCTCTCTTGCGCGCTTGATTACATTCATGTCGCTTTACCAGCTCCATAAGTTATGGCTTCATTTATTTTTTTAACCTGTTTTAAAAGTTCCTCTAATTCCTTTAAGTTAACCATATTCTGGCTATCGGATAATGCCTTATCCGGTTGAAGATGGACCTCTAAAAACAGGCCATCGCAACCAAAGGCTACTGCTGCCCGTGAAAGCCCTGAAACAAATTCACGCTGCCCGCCCGAAGAGGCGCCTCTACCGCCGGGCAGCTGCACACTATGCGTAGCATCATAAATAACCGGATAACCAAACTCTCTTATAATACCCAGACTCCTGAAATCTGAAACTAAATTATTGTAACCAAAAGAGGTCCCGCGTTCGGTAATCAAGATTTTTTTATTGCCTGTGGATTCTGCTTTACGAATTATAGGCAGGATATCCCGGGGCGCTAAGAATTGGCCCTTTTTAATATTGATTATCCTGCCTGTTTTGGCTGCGGCAACCACGATATCAGTCTGCCGGCATAAAAACGCCGGTATCTGGATTATATCCAAAACTTTTTTTGCCTCTTCAATCTCTTCGCAACAATGAATATCAGATAATACAGGGACCTTTATCTTCTGTTTTATCTTATTAAGTACCTCCAGGCCTTTTTTCAGGCCCGGCCCGCGATAAGAATCTATGGAAAGCCGGTTTGCCTTATCAAAACTGGATTTAAAAATAAAGGGAATGCCTAATCTGTGCGTAATCTCTTTTATCCTTTTTGCAGTCTCTAAACAATTTATCTCGGATTCAATCACGCAAGGGCCGGCAATCAAAATTAGCGGGCTGCCACCGCCGATCTTAATCTTACCCAGTCTAATCTGCGGCATTATCTTGCCTCTTTCTTAAATATTCTTTTACCTTTTCTAAATCCTCGGGGGTATCTACGCCAAGGGTGTCATATTTGGTCTCAATAACCTTGATGCGAAAACCTGCTTCTAAAATCCTCAGTTGTTCCAAGCATTCTATTTTCTCTAATTCGGAAACGGACAAATTTTTATAGGTAAACAGAAAATCCTTTGTGTAACCGTATAGGCCGATGTGTTTGTAATAAACTCCGGATTCGGCTTTAGAATTTTGCGCCCTAAAAGGAATTGCTGCCCGGGAAAAATAAAGTGCGAAATTATCTTTATCCACCACCACCTTAACCACATTAGGGTCTTCTATGTCTTGGGGATTTTCTATCTTCCTCATCAGGGTGGCTATGGAGAGGGATTTATCATCTAATAATGCCTGGGCCAGGGTATCAATCATCACCGGATGAATCAATGGCTCATCGGCCTGGATATTTATTACTATTTTTACATCTATGGGGTTTACCACTTCGCTAATCCTGTCCGAGCCAGAACCGTGACCCTGGGCAGTTAAAATAACCTTGGCCCCAAACTCCCTGGCTATATTAGCTACCCTTTCATCATCGCAGGCAATAATTAAATCATCTAAAAGAAAGGCCTCTTTTGCCCGTTCCCAGACGTGTTGTAACATGGGCCTGCCTAAGATATCCGCCAGGACCTTACCCTCAAATCTACTCGAGGAATACCTTGCGGGTATTACTCCGATAACATCCATCTTCCCTCACCTGTTTTGTAACCCTAAGCAATCAAATGGGTTCTATCTACTCAGGGTGTCACCTTGGGGAGCGTCCCCAATTCTTTGCAGAAGTTCTTTCCTGGTAACCACAGCTGTGCCTACCTTGCCTACTACAATACCCGCGGCAAAGTTAGCCAGGTGTGCTGCCTTGAGTTTCGCTGTTGTACAACAAAGTCCTAATGTAAAAGCGCTTATTACCGTATCTCCTGCTCCGGAGACATCAAAAACCTCCTGGGCAACCGTGGGTATATGCTTCATGCGGCCATCTTTCTCAAAAAGTTTCATCCCCTGTTCACCCAGAGTCACCAGCATCGAATCTAATTCTAAATATTTAAGGATCTGAAATGCTGCGGAATCAATGTCTTGGTCGGTAAATAATCTGTCGTTATTTAATTGGAATCTATTCGTAGTGTCCTTAATCTTTAGGTTCCTTATCGCGTTTTCCAGTTCCTTGCGATTGGGGGTAATGGAAGTAACCCCGCGATAATATTGAAAATGCTCTTCTTTAGGGTCAACGGTGATAATCTTTTTGTGCTCATGCGCCAAGGAAATAAGTCTTTCCAGCAAATACATATTGATTACGCCCTTGCCGTAATCCTCAATAACAATAGCATCAAACCCATCTATATTTTTTTGGATAAACCTGATAATCTTTTGGTTTAATTCTTTAGGAAGCGCGTCCGTGTGTTCCCAGTCAACCCTGACTACCTGCTGGTGCCCGGCAATGATGCGTGTTTTTAGCGTGGTGTGTCTTTTAGGCTCGATAAAGATGCCTTTAGTATTTATCCTGCTTTTGCGCAATTGCGCAAATAAAATGTCGGTATTCTCGTCTTTGCCGCTAACCCCCACTAAACAAACTTCTCCATCAAGTGAACGGATGTTATTGGCTGCATTAGCCGCGCCTCCCGGCAGATAAGTCCTTTTCTTCGCCCAGATTACCGGCACAGGCGCCTCAGGCGAGATTCTATCCACGTCACCCCAGATGTATCCATCCAGAATCAAATCTCCTACAACCAATATCTTGGCCTGAGGAAATTTTTTTACTATCGCCCTTAGTCCCTTCATAGCTTTTCTATTATCGCCTGGGCGAGCAAGGGAAACATTATCTCATGATGGCCAATAATATAATAACCCTTTCCGCCGCTCATTACCGGACGAGACACAACATTTTGCAGGGGCCGATAATGATAGATCATATCAAAATTGGCAGTCACAAAGTCTTTGACTTTATCGCCTAAATTACGGGCTAAATTCAGGGCCTTTAAAAATACCTCTGGCAGTATTACTGCAGAACCAAAATTTAATGCCACCCCCCCATTATTCAACCTGGATATATTTTCTACGAGCATCTGAAAATCCCTCAGGCTTCCTTCGCCGGTAAGCGCGGCATCAAAAGACGGATGCTGGTGTATAACGTCTGTGCCAATAGCCACGAAAACACAAAGCGGAATTTTATGTTGATAGGCCTGATAAAGGATACTTAAATTCTTATAGCGTAATTTAGAACCGGAGATTTTATGGGCTACGGCATAGCCTAATCCCCGGCCATCCAGCACCCCTTCTTTTACTGCGTTATTTAAAAATTCCGCGGTTTCGCGGCACATTCCAAACCTACCATCGTTTAAGTTCTTACCCACATCCTCGGAAGTCCGGCCGCTAAAGGCAATCTCAAAATCATGGATTATACCTGCGCCATTTAAACAAATACAGGTAATGATTTTCTTTTTTATAAGTTCTATCAATACCGGGTTAAGGCCGGATTTTATCACATGGGCGCCAAGCATAAAAATAACCGGCTTCTTTCTTTTATGGGCCCGAACAACCGCCTCGACTATAGCCTCTAGCTCTTTTGCTTTTAATAGGTTAGGTAAACAGTTGTAGAAACTTAAAAAACTTCTCTTACGCAGGGGCGCACGGGCAAAATCCTTAGCCCCTACTTTGCTATGCCTTTTTCTCATCGAATATGTCTTTACCTTATTTATATCTATCATCCGAATTGACAATTATAGCATAAATCATAGCCAAATCAACTTGTATTTATTAAAGGGACTCCTCCCCGAAGGGGACTGTCCCTGAATCTATATCTATGCTAAAATTGAATCCGCTGCCCTTAAGACGTCTTCTACGGTTATGGCCTTAAGGCAAAGGAATTCTTTAACACAGTTGTGCGCCAGGCATTTGATGCAACCTACTTCTTTATGTAAGAACCGGTCGTTTTTTCCCGACGGCCCCCAGCGGGCGGGGCTTAGGCCTCTCTGGTTCCTGCCGAAAATAGAAATTACAGGAACGCCCACGCTTGAGGCAATATGTACCGGGCCAGAATCATTAGAGATAAATAAACTGCATCTCTTCAGCACGCTGGCTAATTGGCTAACTGAAGTCCTTGCGGCAAGATTAACCGCCGGCTGATGCATATCTTTGAGTACCTGCGAGGCCTTTATCTCGTCGCTAGAGCCGGCAATAATCAAAACCTTAAAACCGTATTTTTCTATTAACCTGTCTGCGGCTTCAGCAAATCTCTTTGGCGGCCAGACCTTAGATATACAGCTTGCGCCCGGATGAATAGCTAATAATTTATCGGATTTATTTATACCTTTCTGTGCAAATAATTGGTCTAACCACTCTTCTGACTCTGGCCTTATAGGCATAAACAGTTCTTTATCTGCGGGCTGAATACCTAGATATCTAACCAGGTCCAAATTGTATTCTAATTCGTGTTTACGGCCTGATTGTTTGGTGTGTTTTACCTTATCAGTAAGCAAGAATCCAAATTTGCGGTTGTAACCTATCCTCTGCTGTATACCCGCAAAAAAGGTTACCAGATGTACGCGGTTTGCAGGATGAAGGATAAGCGCCAAATCAAACCTTTTTTTCTTTAGCTGATGAGCAAATTTAAGGGTCCCATACCAACTTTTATGTTTACCATTTTTATCGTAAATTATCACCTCATCCAAATAGGAATTACCTTCTATTATCTCTCTGGCATAAGGGCCAACCATCATCGCTATCAAGGCGCAAGGGTACTCCTGCCTTAATGCCTTAATGACCGGAGTAGACAAAAGGACATCTCCGATTCTATCTGTGCGCACAATAAGAATACGTTTAAACTTGCTTTCGTAATTGGTAATTGGTAATTGGTAATTGGTAACTAACAACCTTCTAACTGCTGTTAATACATCCTCTACCTTTATCAGCTTCATACAGTCAAGGGTTCTGAATCTACACTGCGCCTTCTGGCAAGGCCGGCAGAAGATTTCCTTTTTCACCACCGCAAAATTATCTGACCATGGCCTGTATTTTCTCTCATTTGTCGGCCCGAACACCGCCACAACGCCAATATTTAAATAACTACCCAGATGTAATACTGCGCTATCATTAGTAATCAATAGTTTTGCCTTTTTTAGCAATGCCGCTAATTGCAATAGATTAGTTTTATTACAGAGATTCAAAATCTGCCCGGAGCATTTTTCTTTTATATACGCCGCTGTATCCCCATCTGCCTCCTCGCCCACCAATATAATTTTTGTATCTCTATTTTCTAAAAGACACTTACAAAGCCGGACAAATTTTTCTTTATCCCATCTTTTGATATGGCTCCTTGCCCCGGGTGAAACAACAACTATACTATCTTGCCCGGTTATATTATTTTCTTTTAATATTTGATTAATGTATTCTTCATCTTCTGGCTTAATATTTAAACAGCTTTGCGCTTTGCCTGCTTTCGCGCTTTGCGCTCTATAAAGGTGCCTGTCCCTCATGTGTTCTATATTATTAGGGGCAATCCGAAAAGGCGAAGTCCTGTATCTGGCAGGCAGAAACACGCCAAAAAGGCTGTTGCGCAAATCAACAACCATATCAAAATTTTCTTTTTTTAATTCTCTAAATAATCTTATCTTCTCCGTCAATCTTGCATGTTTATCATAAATAATGAGTTTATCTATACAGGGATTACCCTGGAATATCTCTTTTGGCCGCGGGCCTACTAAAACTGTAACCTTACTCTGCGGGAATTTTTCTCTTAAAGAATCTAAAACCGGCAAAGTCAGGATAACATCGCCTATATTGCTTAAGGTGATAAATAAAATCTTATTCGGTTTTGACAATCTTTCTTATCTCCTCTAAAACTGCCTCTGGCGTGATGGCTTTCATACAGCGGCTATCTTTACAATTTACTGCATAACAGGGAACCTTACAGCCAACGTCTGCCTGTAAAATAGATACGTTATTTAAAGGCCATGGGCCGGTAACTAAAGGGGAGGTCGGGCCAAAAAGGGCAATTATCTTTTTTGTTCCTACGGCGTTGGCAATATGTAAAGGCCCGGTATCTGCGGTAATAAACAAATCCAGCCTCCTGCACAAGGCACCCAACTGTTTTATATTCAACTCCGCGGTTGCCAGAATAGGCTTCTTAAGCATCGATTTCTGTATCTCCTTTACCAGCGCAATATCTGAAGTACTGCCCGTAATAATCACTTTAAATCCAGATTCAGCGATTAACCGGTCAATAAGCCTGGCCCAATAATGAGCGGGCCAGCGTTTGGGCAGCCAATTTCCTCCGGGGTTTATCCCCAGCAAAAATTCACCTTTGTTGACGGATTTACTATTTAAAAATCTGTCCACGAATGCCTCGTCTTCATCGCTGACAAAAAACTCGGCATATCTATCTTCAACCCTTAAGCCCGCCTTTTCTATAATATTCAGGTAATAATCTATGCGGTGCAATGAGTCTCTTTTAATCGGCGCAATTTTCTGGGTCAGGAGAAAGGCGCGTTTTTTAGTGCTGTAACCGATTATCTGGGGGATACCCGCCAGCCTCATGATAAGGGCGCGGCTAAATGAACGATGTAACAAAAATACCATATCAAATTTTTTGCTTTTAAGGGATTGCACAAATCTCATTTTTTCTAAAAAGTTCCTGTGCCTGTCTTTCTCATCAAAAAGGATGATCTCATCCAGATGGGGATTGCCTTTTAAGATAAGGTAACAACGGCTGGGGATTATACAGGCGATAAAACTATCCGGGGAATTATGCCTGATATTCCTGATAACGGCTGTAGAAAACAATACATCCCCCAGCCAGTTGACATTAAAGATAAGTATGCGTTTGGCCTTCATCTCTAATCGCTATCGCGGTGTTCCTTGATAAAAGTATAGAATCCTGAACTCTCTATCCAGAAGACAAAGAGATTGTCACAGGTCGCGGAAATCCTTAATCTCTTTAAGGCAAATATATCATCATTAGGAAACTTTTTTCCCGGGGAAGTAGTCACTGCCCCCTTATATCCGGCGTCTATAACTAACTGTCTTATCTGAGCATTAAAACCGCCCCCCGGATAACTGAAGATATTCACCTTCTGGCTCAATTTTTCCCGGAGGACCTTGCGGGAATCAAAAATCTCTCTCCTTAACTGTTCTTCTGACTTGATATTTGTTAATGGCTCAGGGCCCAGGGCATGGCTGCCAAAGGTAATCAATCCGGAATCCCGCATCTGGCTAATCTCATCCCAGCTTAACCTGTCACCCCCTGGCCGTCCTACTTCATTAGTAATGATGAATATCATTGCCGGTAGATTATATTTTTTTAAGATAGGGAAGGCATAGGTATAATTATTTTTATAGCCGTCATCAAAGGTTATCGCTACAGACTTAGGAGGGATTCTTTTTTTATGCCTGATAAGATCGGCTAACTCCTCTAAAGGCAAGACATTATAATTCTGCCTTTTTAAAAAACGCATCTGGCGCTCGAATACCTCCGCAGATACCGCCAGCCTATTTCCTGGCGCGGCGCCAGGATGAACCGAATGATACATCAGTATAGGGGCAACGTACTGGCTTTTTAGAAAAAAGCCAAAAGAAAACCCAGCAATAAAAATAACACCAAAAATACTGCTTAGGACTTTGCGTTTAGACATTCTGAATATACTCCTTCGGTCTCTGTAGCCATCTGTTCTCCGGAGAAATTCTGGCTGACAAAACTCTGCGCCTGTGCTCCCAAAAACTTTCTCTTTTGCGCATCTCTAAGTAAATTTATTATTTCAGAGGATAACTGATTGCTATCCCGGGGTTCAACCAGGATACCCGTATAATCATGCTTGATTAAACTCCTTATGCCTCCTACATCCGAACCAATAACCGCCAGGCCCTGCGCCATTGCCTCTATCAGGCTTAAACCCAAACCTTCTTTTAAAGAAGGCATGACAAATAAATCCATAATGGAGAGTATTTCGGGCGTCTCGTAAACAGAAGGGACAAAATTTACGTTATTTTCTATTTTTAGTTTTTGCACTAGCGCCTTAAGTTCCTTCTCCATCTTTCCTTCGCCTACAATGAGTAATTGCGCATCAGGGATTTCCTCTAAGACAGTTTTCATTGCTTCTATCAGATAAATATGGCCCTTTACATCCGAAAGCCGGGCTACTATCCCTACTATCGGCCCCTCGCCTAATCCTAAATCTTTCTTTTTCTGTACTCTGTACTCTGCACTCTGCACTCTAAATCTGTTAACATCTATCCCATTATGGACAATGCTTATATTTTCTGCCTTAACGCCAAAATCTTCCATCAGGTGTTCTTTTACTGCCTGGCTTATAGCAATAGTCCTGTCTCCCCAACACCCAAACAATCTTCGCCAGAGCCGCGGTTTAAAAAAACCGTGGCAGGTAGAGATATGCGCCGTATGAGTCAAACTACTGAGTAAGCTTCCCAAGACCCCTGTAGTACGGCTGTTTGAATGCAGGATATCAATATTATTTCGCCTCAGCGCGCCTAATAATTTAAATAAACTAACTACAATCTTAGGGCTAACCTCTGATTTTGTCTTCAGAGGCGCGGGGATATAGACAATACCTGCCTGGATAAATTTTGGAAGCAGCTCTCCGCCGCTGGAAGCAAGATATATATTATGGCCTTTAGCTCTTAAACCCCTGGCTAAAGTCAAAACATAACTGCTAATGCCTCCGATATTCAGATGGTTAGTAAGATAAAGAATATTCATATTCTTTTTATTTCAACAATTTATCAACCGCCTCTAACACCTCTTCAGAACTTATTAACTCCATACACGTTCTAGTCTTGCACTTTGACTTATAACAGGGGCTGCAAGCTAAATCTTTCTTAATCACGATACAATCCTTTGCCGGCGGAAGATGGCGCCTGGGGTCTGTAGGCCCAAAAAGGGCAATAAAAGGCGTACCCACAGCGCAAGCGATATGTAAAGGCGCAGAATCTGGCGAGATATACACACTACATCTTTTAATCAGACAAGCGAGTTGATTAACCGTAGTCTTGCCACAGGCATTAATGAATTTTGTGCTTCTGAGCATATTCATTAAGGCAGAGGCAGAGTTTAAATCTCTACCTGTGCCGGTAATAACAAAACGTATATCCCGGTGGGATAATTCCTGACAAAGTTTAGTCAGCTGCCTTAAAGGCCAATTCTTGGTAGTCCATTTCGGGCTGGCGCTGATGTTTATCCCCACCAGTCTCTGGGTGCTGCTTATCCATTCAGAACTGAGGAATTGCTCTATATAATTTTCGTCTTCCGGAGTTGGCCAAAGTTCTAAATTAGGATTCTCTAAATTTATGCCTAACATCTGCAGTATCCTGAATTGATGGGTTACGGGGCCTATGGCTGGTTTCTCATCTTTAACCCGATGGTTAAGAAGCAATCCCAGCTTGTTATTGCCATAGCCGTAACGAGTTAGAGCCAGTGAAAGGGCACAGAGGATATGGCTCTTACGGTTATTCTGCAGGTCAACCACCATATCGAAATTCTTCTCCCTTAAAATACGCCCCCATTGCATCAGCCCCTTTATCCCCTTATCCTTGTTTTTAAAATCAGAGACTAATAATTCGTCAATATAGGGACAGGTTAAAAGCGCCTCTTTACATTCCTGGCTGGTCAGAAAACTAATCTTGTAATTAGGGGGGAATTTATCTCTTATCGCCTTTATCGCCGGCGTAGAGAGAATAATATCGCCCAGAGAGCTAAACTTGATAATCAAAATCTTAAAATTCTCCAGCGCCTGCCTGTAAACATTGAGGGTATTTTCTACCATAAGCCCGACATTATATTTTTCTTTAACCTTTTTATAGGCGTTCTCTGTTAACTTTACGGCCAGTTCTTTATCCTTAAATATCTTTATTGCTGCCTCGGCTATACCTTTAGGGTCAGAAGGAGGAACAAGCAATCCTGTCTGGCCATCTTCAATAATATCAATCACGCCTCCTACTCTGGTCGCTACTACGGGAACGCCGCAGGCCTGGGCCTCTATAATTACCCTGCCGAATGCCTCATGGGTGGTTGTGGAAAGCACCAAAAGGTCCAGACGCCCCAGGATTGCCGGAATATCCCTCTGCACCCCTAAGAATTGGGTAATATGCCAAAGTCCCAATCTTTTTACCAGAACCTCTACCTGTTCCTTATAAGCCCCTTTAGAAGCAGGTGCATCTCCTACTATCCATATCTTAAGCCGCGGGATAACCCTGTATACTTCGGCCATGGCCTTAATAAAATATAGATGTCCTTTTATGGGAGTAATCCTTGCGATTATCCCCACATTAAATTCACTTCCTCTTTTCTCATCCCGGGCTACGTATTTAAATCTTTCTAAATCTACGCTGCGCGGTATTAATTTTATGCGCTCATAAGGAACGCTAAAATCATCGATCATATGCCGGGCAATAACATTGCTTAAGACAATCACGCTCTTTGCCCAGCCCATCACGTAACCAAAAGGGTGCTTTTTATAATAACCATGGCAGGTAGTAATGAATACCCTGGCTGTCTTTCTGCTGGCAAAGTAGGCAATCCAAGCCGGAACCCGGGAACGCGCATGCACAATATCTATCTCTTCTTTTTTAATAATTTCAGCTAAGCGGGGAATAGCCATGATCATAGTAAATAAGGATTTTTTATGTACGGGTAATTGGTAATGTTTAGCGCCGAAAGACTCTAAGTCCTTAACCATCTCTCCGCCGCTTGAGACCACGACTGCCTTATGTCCCTGCCTGATGAGATGACGGGCCAGATCCACTGTCCCGGTCTCAACCCCGCCTACATTTAATTCCGGCAATATCTGTAATATATTCATCTCTTATCTAGGGACACCCTTTCAGCTAAAGCTAAGAGTGTCCCTAATAGGGGACACTCTGCCGATTGGCACAAAGGGTGTCCCTGAAACTTAAAAGTTGATTTCAGAGTGTCCTTACTAAGGCTTCCTCCACAATAACACTATCTTTTAGTATATGTATCTGCGGCTTTTGCTTCCATAGTCTCTCAATAACCGAGGATATCTGGTAAGGCTGGCAGAGATAGATATATTTTTTCTGGGCCATATAATTTAAAAAATAATTATGCCGGCGATTAACCCTGGACTTAAAAACTATTGCGTAGCGCCCGCTTGCAGCCGCCTCGGAAACCATGGAGATACTCTCCGGAGAAACAATAACTATCTGGCTTTTGGCTAATATCCCGCCTACGGCAAAAGGAAGATTCCGCTCATTGGCGATGATAAGAAATTTACAAGGCGGATAACTTTTAAATTCTTGTTTCACCAGTTCTTCAATCTCTTTAGATGTGCGGCGCGATGTGGTCACTAAAATCTGGCCATCTAGCCTGCCTAAAGATGCCTTGAGCTGATTTATAATCTGCCTGAAGACATGCCTGCTTAATTGAAAATCCCTGGTATCTCCTCCAATCAAAAACCCGATGACTAATTTTTTATCGGTCTGGGCATAAAAATCCAGCTCAGCCGCAGAAGAGGCAAGATGCTCCTCATCTATCAGGTTCAATGCCCCTTCAGTGACTGTTACATTCTTTCTCTTTGGGGGCCGGTCATGTTTTGGCATCACCACCAGGTCAAAGCGCCTGGTGCTTAAAACAGAAGGCCGCATAATCACTATAGACTTAGCCAGATTTTCTCTGGAGACTATAAAATTAATTGCCGCCAGAGACGAACCGCAGGATATCACGATATCGGGTTTTAGGCTGCACAGGCGCCTGTAGGTATTCTCTTCTAAAAGTTTCTTAAGGCACCAGAGGCAACCCTGACAGCGATATTTACCTGACAGGCAGCAAGCAAACATCAGGCAGTAGCGGGAAAATTGGCCTTTACCCTGCCTGCCCTGCCTCGCCGGCAGGCGGGCGGCAGGCAGGAATTTTACCTCTAAAATCTCAATATTGGCATTTATACCTTTATCTTTAAGGCAACCGGCAGCTACCTTAAGCAGGGACTGCGATTGCCTAAGGTGGCCTATCTTTCCATCGCTCAAAACCAAAATATTTTTTTCTTTTGTATGCTTCCATATCTTATAAGACCAGAGGTATTCCTTGGGGTATTTTACGATATATCTTTCAAAAGTCTGCACCAGTCTTCCTAAATTATCCCTTATATCTATATCCTCGTTGCCTGTCTTTTTAATCTCAAGGGGTGGCTCAATAATAACCTTAAGATGCGGCCCTCTCTGCCGTAGATAAAAGGCAGGGATAATAGTGGCGCCGTACTTTAAGGCCAGTCTTATCGCCCCGGAAGGCATAGAGGCATCTTTGCCGAAGAATTTCACTAGCGCACCACTTCTTCCACCTTGATCTACAGTCATGCCTATGGCCTCATTATTCTTAAGTACCTGTATTAACTGCCTGGTTTGATTCTGCCTCTGGATTACCCGAGTACCTTTTTGACTGCGATATAGATTAAGCAACCGGTTTAAACGTGGATACCTTTGCTCACGGACAAAGAAATTAAAAGTAAACCCCAGGTGCGCCGCAATGACATTAGAGAGTTCCCAATTACCTTCGTGCATCGCGACAATAATCACACCTTTGCCTTTTTTAAAACCCTCTTTTATATGCTCTAAGCCCTCAAACTCTATATATTTAATGATGTATGCCTGATCAATTAAGGGGATGAGAAATATCTCAATAAGATTCTGGCCGAAGGTGCGGTAAAAATCTTTGGTGAGTTTGCGTAATTGAGCAGGCATTAGTTTATCGCCAACTGCGGCCTTAATATTGGAGTAGGCAATTGCCTTGTGTTTGAGGTCAAAATAATAAAATAATTCGCCAAAACAGGCCCCTAAAGCAAAACTGACCCCTAAGGGCAACTTTCTTATCAGCGGGCCGTATACTCTAAAGAGAATACAACTTAAGTAGTCTATTATAGAATCTTTCTTCATCTGAGATAATCTGTAATTCAATCCGCAAAACCAATATTGGTAAACGGTAAACGGTAAACGGTAAACGCTGGAGTCTTACAGCGTCTTTTTCAGTAGTAACAATTGTATCTATATTTTTGTTTTGTGACTGCTGGATTATATGCTCTAAATCTTTCTGCAGATAATGATGGTGGTCAGGGAATCTAAAAGATAAACCAATATTGATACCCAGACTTATAACTAAATTTTCAAATGAATCGGGGTCGCCAATACCAGAGACCAAAGTTACAGTCTTTCCTTTTAATGCCTCAGGTGGTAATAACTTATCCACTTGGCCAATCTTATAGAAACCCAATGGCTTATGTATTGATTCTACTATGAGTGCTGAAGGATTAATGGAACTCAAAAAATCTTTTATATCCTGGATATCGGGGTTAAGGTTGGTCTTGGTTAAGACAAATATGTCTGCCTGCTTAAGCGCAGAAAGCGGTTGACGTAAGATACCCCGCGGTAGCAGATGCTGGTTGCCAAAGGGGTCAGTGGCATCAATAGCTACAATCTCGGAGTCTTTTTTTATCTTCCATTGCTGCAGGCCGTCGTCTAAGATAACTGTATCCACGCCATAATCATCTCTGGCCCGATGAGCGGCGCGGATTCTATTTGCATCCACCAACACCGGTATATCTTTTAAGTGCGTCTTTAACATATAGGCCTCATCACCCATAGTTTCACAACTGACGACTGACGACTCCTGCCTGCCGGCAGGCATGGGACGACTGACGACTTTCTTCTTATATCCTCTACTTAAGATCGCTACCTTATGCCCCTGTTTGTCTAAATACCTGGCTATAAATTCTACTAAAGAGGTCTTACCTGTCCCTCCTAAGGTAACATTGCCTATACTGATAACCCTGCAATCCAGGCGGTGAGGATTAAGGCCAGAGATAAAGATTAACATCCTTACCAGCAGGCCATAGATAAAAGAAAAGATAAGTAGAAAAATCTTTAAGATACTGGCAATAAATCCCTTATATTTATCTGTAGCCAGATTATAGAGATAGGCTTTCATAGCTTTTCTATATTATCACAAGGGATAATCAGAGGCAAGAATTTTCGGGGGTTTTGACCTGATAACTAAATTACTTCTATGGTTGAAGGCGGCTTTTTAGTGATGTTATAGGTAACGCTTACTACTCCGGGAACCTGCTGGGTTATATTTTGCGCTAATCTATCTAAGATATCATAGGAAAGTTTAGTGGGGGAACCGGTTTTGGCATCCACGCTCTCCCAGCACCTTACTTCTATCTGTAAACCAAAATCTCTTTTTCCGTCTCTTATACCTGTAACCTTATCTTCATGCAAGACAGCCAGATATTGAAACGCCCCTGTAGCAGAGAGTTCTTCTTCTACAATCTTAGTTGCCTTTCTTACTATCTCTATCCTTTCCGGAGTAACCTCTCCTATTACTCTAGTGGCTAATGCCGGGCCGGGAAAAGGCGGCCTGCCAAATATTGCCTCCGGTAAACCCAGAACTTTCGCTACCTCTCGCACCGCTGGTTTCCTGAGTTCTATTAACGGCTCAATAACCTTGTATCCATACTGTTTCTGGGTATCGATTCCTAATTGTTCCAAGATATTATGCTGCCTTTTGATTCCGGCTACTGTCTCCTCAATATCAGTATAATTAGTACCCTGAAGGAGAAACTTTGCGCCGCTATCCTTAACCAGTTTACCAAAGACCTCTTTGTAAAAGGCCTGGGTTATTGCCTCTCTTTTCTCTTCGGGATCAGTTATGCCTTTAAGGGCAGTAAAAAAAAGTTTTCGGGCATCAAACAGCTCCACCGGCACGCCTAATTCCTTAAACAATGAAACTACTTGCTGAGGCTCATTCTCTCTCATTAATCCATTCTCTATAAAATAGGTCTTCAGTCTCTTTCCTAAGGCCCTAAAACCTAACATCGTAACTGCTGAAGAATCTACGCCGCCGGATAAGGCATTAATCGCCAAACCCTCCCCCACAACAGAAGAAATTTCATCTATCTTCTTCTGAATAAATTCCTGAGGGCATAAATCCTCTAAGATTATCTCTTTAATCTCCATCTATTCTCTTTTCTTACTGATAAAAAACGTTACTGGATAGAAACAATCTTGACCTGAAATTCAAGCGTCTTGCCGGCAAGGGGGTGATTAAAATCTAACCTCCCTGCCCTCCTGAATGACCATATCTTCTTGCTGGCCCATCAAGATACCGCTGGTAGCAAGCAAGATACCTGTAAAGAGTAAAGGTACATGAAACCATCTTATCACTGCTCCTCCTTTTAAAAAGTAGTATATATTAATTCTTTCCTTCCAAAACGCTACCTTTTAACGGCCGTCATCCTTGCGCTTTGAATAACAATCCTTACAGTATACCGGACGGTCATCTCTGGGTTTGAAAGGGACTTCGCATTCTTTCTTACAGTCTGCGCAAATCGCCTTGTGCATCTGCCGTGGCCCTGTGCCGAATCCACCATTTTGTCTAAATGCCATATTGCCTCCTTTCGCTCTTATCCAAATACCTAAGCGCGTTCTTTTCGCCGTCGGAAAAGCGGCTGCTTCCTTTTACCAGGCCTTCGGTTTTCGCCGCTTTGCTGTTTATCAAAATGGCGTCCTTGGGCAAAATCTCCCCCTCTGGGCCTGTTATCGTATTTTCCTTTAAACGAGCTGCCATCATTGCGCTTTGAAAAACACTCTCTGCAATATACCGGCCGGTCTCCGCTGGGCCTGAAAGGGACTTCGCATTCTTTCTTACAGTCTGCGCAAATCGCTTGAGTAAAGTTTCTTTCTCTGAAACTACTGTCTTGTTTTCCTCTGCTATAACGGCCAGAGCGATCGAAGCGCTGGAAAGGTTTTGAAAAATGTTTTCCCTCAAAAGGCCTTTCTGAAGGCTGGCTGATTAAGGTATCTATTTTCTTCTCCAAAGAAATCAACTGCTGTTGCATTTTATTAATTAGAGCTGCTACATCCGGCTCAACCTGTGGTGGCACTGAAGAACTATTGTGTTTAAAAGATTTTTTCATCTTGCTCCTTTTAATTATTCTACTCCAAATAAAAACCCTCTGCAATATATTTTGTTATATCTTTTCTTCGATGGCGAGTTTAACTATCTTAAAGTTTTCCGATATATAATACTTCCTTTTATCTTCTTCTAATATTGAACCTAATTTGACCGTGTAGTCTCTTTTATCTAACGAATTTATCTTTTTTAATAATTTCTGTAAAATTTCAGAAGAGGATTCTAAGGGTATTCCCTTTTTTAATAAAAATTCTATATCAAAAACATCCCTGATTTCCTGCCTGTTTAAAAAGGCATTTATCTTTTCTCTCATCATATCTTCTAACGAAACAGCCCTTAAAAGAACTTGCCTATTAGAATATTTGCTATAAGCGATTGCCTGCTCTGTCTTTATTTTCTTTGTTTCTTTGCGTATTTCTATTTTTAAACTGCGCGGATAACCTTTGGATTTTATCTCAAAAAGTAATGTATAAAATTTATTGGCGCAGTCTTTGATAGTATAATTTCCAGAAAGATACTCTTTTAAGTCTTTAAATAATTTATTGACATCAAGATTCTTAATAATCCAGAAATCTAAATCAATAGAAAATCTATCCAATCCAAAACACAATCGCAGCATGGTGCCGCCGCCTAACACAAGAGAATCCAAAAATCTCCTGCTCTTAAATTTATCTAACACCTCTAATTCGAACTGTTCTTGTTTGATTAAATCTTGCATAATTTACCTGCCATATTTTTTGTTCTCTCAGGGAATATCTTAATAATATCTTGTATTTTATCTTTATCAAACTTTCCTACATCAAGCGAATCGAAATCTAATTTGTATCTTCCCAAAGAGCAAAGATAAACAGAATCCACGAATGCCTTTTCCTTAGTGGCTATAAAAATACCCTCTTTTTTTACAAAATCAAAATAATACTCCTTTTTGAATTTATAATAGTTTAATGCCACCCCCCTTACATTAAACTTCTTAGAGCGCTTTAAAGAGACGCTCTCATAAAAATCTCTCTGTATCTGGGTCGTAACCTCATATAGCGAAAGAGCGGTCATAAAAGAGATATATGAAGGGACCTGCAAGAAGTTGGCTATCTTCAAAAAATCTTCTCGTTGAAAAATATCCCATTTTTCATCTAACACATAAAAGTTATTTTTAAGCCGCGCGAATAACCCCTTCTTTACATAGCGGCTGCAAAGAACCCTTGCTGAGGCCTGGCTTATGCCAAGTACCTGGCTAAACTCGGCTACATCAAAATAAAGCCTATTCTTAAGTTTCTTCAAATCTAAGTAGTTCATATCAAATACATATAATTAACATCTATGTTAATTATATGTTCTTATATAACCATTGTCAAGTATTTTCTCGAGGTCTCTGAAAAAATCCTTGTTTTGTAATTATGGCGCCCTGACTAATAGCGCGTTTTCTTTCCTTCGTTTTAATATTTAAAGAACGCCTAATCCATCTCTTATCCTGCCCTAATGGCTAAAGCAGGCTGGAATACCT
>JAHIOW010000027.1 GCA_018895075.1 Candidatus Omnitrophota bacterium
CGTTTTATCTTTTATTTCGTTATCTACCAATATGTTAGCATAAATATGAGAAAGAACAAGCATTTTTTCCGACGGGAGAATAAATCTCTCCGACGAGAAAATAGAGAAAATTTAGTCAGAGTTTTTCAGAGCTCTCTTTTATTATTTTTAATATTAAATAGGAAGATTTAATTAGTAAACTCGATCTTGCCCCAAGAAATAAAATTGTTTTCAATTATAATAATCGCGCCTAAGACGCCCTTTATGGATTTAGCGAAATTTATTGACTTCTCTAAATCTTTCCGGGACCTTACTTGGTTAGCCGATGCAGTAGCAACAGCATCAGCTAAAGACGCGTCCTTAGATAAAATTACAACAGCATCTGCTAATCCAAAGCTTAATGAATGCCCTACGCTACCCGAAGATGTACATATCCCTATGGGCGTATCTTCCGGTTTTATTTTTAAACTGAGCTTCTTAAATAGCTTTGACCTGCCGGCATAGATTGCGATCTTGCGGGGTTTTCGCGTCTTCAGATATATATCGCCGCCATTCTCGATAATTATCTCTCTATAGCCTTTCTTAACCAAAGCCCTACCTAGAAATTGCGCAATAGCGCCAGCTACTGAGGCCATCGGGCCAACACCGGCTCTCTTTGCAGCCTGGGCCATATTTTTTACAATTAGCGGTGCATTAAATCCTACCTGAATAGGCCTTAGCGTAGTTAAAAATTTTCTATCTTTGGAAATATAACTTTCAATCTCCCGGCGGTATGAACGTATCCTCCCCTGAACGAAATCTTTGTTTATTGTTCTATCTGTAAGAATTTGCAAATCCGTTTCTTTCTCAACAACGTGCGCCAGAAACAAATCCTTTGACTTCACCCACTCCCGATAAAACCGCCTCTGATATTTATTAGTTTTCATTTAACATATTCTCGGCAAGGGATCGCTGGTTAACATGTCTATAATACGCTGCGTGCCTAAAATAGTATTTATTATTACCTCGGCCCTGGGTTGCCTTACCACAGTACCGATAACCTGCGCATTTCGTCCTTGCGGATGTTTTCTTAATAAACTTAAAATTTTTCTTACGCCATCTGGCCTGACCGCTAATATTGCCCTTCCTTCATTAGCAATATATAGAGGGTCTATGCCTAATAATTCGCAAGCTGTCTTTACTTTTATAGATACAGGAATATTGCTCTCCTCAATGATAATGCCCAGCCGCAGGGACTCGGCAATTTCATTTAAAGTAGTAGCAACTCCGCCCCTTGTGGGATCACGCATAAATTTGATGGAATCTGTTTTTTTAAGTATGGGGATTATCAAATTATTTAAAGCGGCGCAGTCGCTTTTTATATTCAGCCCCAGGTCCAATTCTTTTCTTTTGGTAAGCACTGCTAAGCCATGCTGGGCAATATTTCCGGTGACGATAATCTTATCACCTGGTTCGATATTCCTTATAGATAATTTTCTATTCTTTATGATTCTGCCAATACCGGAGGTATTAATAAAAATCTTGTCGCAAGCGCCTTTCTCCACTACTTTGATATCCCCTGTAACAAAATATACGCCGCTTCTTTTGGCAGTTATAGCAATAGAATCAATAATCCATTCTAATATATTATAATCAAGCCCCTCTTCTATAATCAGTGCCAGAGATAGATATTCCGGTAGAGCGCCCAGCATGACCAAATCATTTATTGTTCCACAGACCGCAAGTTTTCCTATATTGCCACCGCTAAATTCTAAAGGACTTACTACAAAAGAATCAGTAGTAAAGGCGAGCCTGTCTTTATAATTTATGAAGGCGCTATCAGAAAGCTCTTTTAATATAGGATTATTTAGCCTCTTAAGTAAGAGACCCTTAATCAGGCTATGCGTCAATCTTCCGCCGCTTCCATGTCCGAGCAATATTTTTTCTGTCTTTAATTTGCCCATTAATTTCCCGTGTCCTCCTTCTTTTTGAACAAATCCAAAAACCTGTCTTCGTATTCTTTATATACATTCCATTTGTCCAATTCATTTTTTAACTCATTGGCCTTTGAGGTATCTCCATTTACATGGCGAAAGAGTTCTTCAATTTTTTCCTTCACAGAAACAGGCAGTTTGGTAAGTTGGCTTAGAGATTTTTTTATCTTTTCTATCTCTTCATCGCTAATAGGCGCAGAGGGTTGAGAATCTATCTTCAGGTAATCCAAGAGCTTGTTGATCTCATTTTCCATAACATGCGCCTGTTCCATAAGACTAGAAAAATCTATTTGTATATTCAATATCCTGCTTAAGGCATCTAAGACGATATAAGATGCCTTGGGATTTGCAATCTGAACAGTATAAAAGGGTATCTCGCCAAGAAGACAAAACCCTTCAAACCCTTGTCTTTTGGCTATACCTAAGAATAAACCATTCATACCGCTAATTTGGCCCTGCGATAAAAGAGAGAAATTATATTTCTTTAAAAGATTATTAATCTTTTCTGAGGTAGAGGTAAACCATACATTAGGGATTTGAGTGTGGTCTATGGGTTGCGGCATAGCCGCAAAATTGATTATCATTTTTACCTTGAAAATCTTTGCCATATGAATAATCCTGCTACAGTAATCCTCTGCCTTACTCAAATCTGGCTGGGCCTGGCTGATAAATATAATTAGATCGTTTTTACCGGATGGGTTCTTCCAATAATAGAATTTACTAAAGGGGGGATTAGGCACATTTAATATGCCTTCTTGAATCACGCTCCCGGTTGAATAGAAAAAGTCTGCAGGCGGAATCTGGGCAAATTCCTCGGCTTTTAGTTTGTCTACTAGATATGTTGCCGCTTTAAATGCCACCTCACCCATCCCTGGCCAGACACAGATAAGATAAGGATTTTTTAGTCTGGGCTTTTTATAAATCTTGATCTCTTCCATATGTCACCTCTTAATAAAATCTATAATTTTTTAAAAATTCTTCTAAGACACAGGCGCCTTTATATAAGTTGTCTATCCTGGCATATTCATTAGCAATATGGGCGCATCCTTTTGAACCAAAGCCCGTAGCAATCGCGGGGATATTTTTACCTTGAAAGAATGTTATGGTGGTTGCGCCTTCAGAACCTCTTATAGCTGGCTTTACGTTTATTTTTCTCATGGCGTTTGTTAGATAGCTTATCAAGGGATGATTTTTATTGATGCAGTAAGGTTTTTGCATCCCTTCTATCTCTATCTTTGCCGCATTTTGCGGCATCCCGCTTTTGCGGGAGAATCTTTTAATATGTTTTTGAATTACGCCTTTTATTTCTTTTAAAATTTTTCTTGCTGACATACCTGGTAAAAATCTAAAATCTAATTCAAATTCACACCAGTCTGCTACCACATTAACCTTATCTCCGCCTTTTATGGTTCCGATATTTAGTGTAGGGGCCTTAAGATATTTATTTTTTGTATAAGTAAATTTATAGGCCTTTAGTTCCTGGAGTATACCTAAGGCAATATCTATGGCATTTATGCCTTGCCAGGGATAAGCACCGTGTGCCCTCCTGCCTTGTATCTTGACCTTAAGATGCAGGAGCCCTTTCTGGGTAATAATTATACCGAAATCATCAGAGTCTAAGACCACTGCCGCCTCAGGGGTTATTATACCTTTATCCAATAAAGGAACCAGGCCTAAACTAGAGCCGGCCTCTTCATCAGCAGTGGCTGCAAAAACTAAAGTATAATCCAAAATAATCTTATTTTCAATCAGGCTGTTTATTGCCTCCAAGCCACAGGCAAGATTCCCTTTACAATCAGTGGCGCCTAATCCGTAAATTTTACCCTGGGATATCTTGCCTAAAAATGGCCGGATACGCCAATTTTGCCCAGCAGGTATAGTATCCAAGTGAGGCGTGATAAACAGAGAATGTTTCTTATCTCTTCCCTCTATAGTGGCTACTACATTGCAACGCCTTCTTTTAAACTCATAAATTTTTGTTTTTATTCCTAATCCTCTAAGATAATCCTGCACAAAATGGGCAATCCGGGATTCATCGCCGGGTGGATTTTGTGAATCTATACGGATTAATTTCTGGACAAGTTTTATCAGCCGTATTCTATTTATCATGACTAATCTTAAAAATTATGGCTTACGCCAAACCAAACCTGCGGGTCTTTTTTGGGCTCATTGAGGGCCTGGGCAACATCTAATCTTAAGATAAATTTTTCTAAAAATGAACCCAGGGTAAGATGAAGGCGCAAGCCCAATCCCAGATCCTTTTTGAAACTACGGTCATTAAAACTCCTAAACCAGGCCTTACCCGCATCAAAGAAGCCTACGCCCTGAATTTTATCTATTGAGACAAGGTTATCTAAAAATCTTAAATCCAAATTATTTAATATATCCTGGCGATATTCTATATTGAACATAACTGCCTGTGAGCCATTAATAGTTTTGTATCCGTAACCCCTGATGCCCTTTTCACCGCCCAGCTGAAATAAGCCTTTATCTGCCGGAAATCCTAAGCCAAACTTCATCCTCGTTGCCAATTTTTGTTTAGGCGTAAGCTTTAGATAACGCGTTAATTCTGGGCTAAAACGCCAGAAATAATTCTGACCTCCTAAAACATGTTCTGCATTTTCAAGCGTAGAGATAAACTTCCAGCCATAAGCAGGATCGGGATATGTGCCGTAACGGCCAAATTTTAAATTTATCCCAAAAATAGATTCCTCCTCTTGCCGGTAGGCAAGATTCCTGACGTCCTCAAGGCCGCCTAAGGTCAAGGCACTCTTGAAATCTCTGTCACGGATAAAATAAACAGTGATGTGGTCATTCTCATCAAGCAGGCCATAACTTACCGGCCAGAGGTCTCTACGCAGGTATAATTTAACTCCATCCTGGTCATTTCTACTGTGTAGATCATTGTAATCAAACGCCTCAATTCCCCATTTTAACAATTTTCCTGATAGATGCTGCTGCTGAAAGCCAAATGTATTTTTGATTCTTTCTTCGTTGAAATTATAAGTATGGGAAATATAGAGTAAATTATCCTGGGGTTTCTGTAACGACAATTTTACGCCAAAATCAGAACCGTCTGCTTGCGGGCCAAATACAAAACTATAAGCATCATCCTCTAGGAATACCGGAATCTCGTATAGAGGATAATACAGAATAACCGGCCTAAAATCTACCTGGCGCCTCCAATGATTATTTGTCCTATCTAGCTCAAGGATGCGTTTTTGGGGATCAAGCCGGGCGGATTTTATTTTCTTAGAGTTATCAATTAAAAACTCTTTACTTTTTTCTGCGCCATTCCAAAGGTAATTTAACTGGCTGCCATCTTCTAATTCCACTTCCAATTCCACCGGCATAGGAATATCGCCGATATTTTCTACAACTATTTTATTTTGATAAACGCCTTTTATGGCATAGTCGCAAATCTTGGTGGTTTTCAGCCAATCATCAAAAAACCAATTTAAATCTGTCTTTGCCTCTTGGCTGGCTATTTTCTCTAAATCTGCAACAAAGATATTTTTAAATTTAAATTCATTAAAATACCTTTGCGTCAACCTCTTAAAGGCATCCTCGCCCATAACGTAGTTTAACATGTCCACAATCTTAGAACCCTTGCCATAAGTAATAGAAAAGATAGAACTGGGTTCTTTAAAGCTGGAGAGTGCCCCTAATACAGGCCGGTCAATGCCGTTTTTGGCTACGAAGCTATAGCGGTCTAATTGGGCACGGACAAAAGAAAAATTAGGGATTAACCATTGCAATGCCCTAGGCAAAACCATGACCCCAACATCCTGTCCATATTTAGTCTCTAGGTATTTTAACAACCAGTAGGAATTAAACCCTTCATCAAGAAACATCTCTTTATATTCATCAGAACCCACAATATTATAGAACCACTGATGGCCTGTTTCATGTGAAATGAGAAAATCAAAATAGCGATGAAGGAAACCCGGTAGTTTATAGGCGCGCGTATCAATAAATACCAGACACGAAGATTGCATTCCGCCAAACCCTAAGTAACTGGGGACAATACTAAATTCGGGATACGGATATTCAACAAAATGTTGACTATAGAATTTCATTAGCCCTTGAGCATGCCGAGCAGCCTCCTGTGCTCTTTGTTCGTCGCCACTCAGATAATAAGATTTAATTTTGGTTTTACCGTCATCTACCGCATAAACCAATAAACTTTTAGACACGCTTAGGCTAAAATCCCTCACCGGTAATACGGTCTCTAAACTTAAAGTCTTGGTTCCGTCAGGGTTGAGGGTTTCTTCTTTTAAAGAGCCGCTTGAGGCAACCTTTTCGTTTTGATCAACAGTAAACTTAACTTTATAGTAAGAGGCATCGCTAATATATGGCTGATGATAAATGTAAAATGGATAATTATGCCAACTGTTTTTATCAAAAACGGATAATATCGGATACCAGCGCGCCAGTGTAATAATATCTTTGTGCCAACCGAATCTGCCGTAAGCATGAGGTATATCTAATTGGAAATCTATATCAATCTCACAAGACTCTCCTGGGCTAAGGGCAGAATCCAGATTTACCTTAAGGATGGTCTGGTCTTCTCCTTCAATCATATAAACCAGCGGCCCTTTAGAGTAAGAAATATGCCTTATTTTTAAATCCCCGCCTTGGAACCCTCCAGGAAAAAGATCTATTTTAAAATAAGCTGCATACCGATAAAGAAGCCTGATTTCTTTATCGGTATATCTGCGGTGGGGATAGATGTGGAAATAGATTTCGTTTAATTCCTGATTAGAATTATTAGTGAATTTTACTTTTTGTTCGGCGCTTATCTTATGATTATTAGTATCGAGGTGTGCATTGATTTCGTATCGGGGCGGCTCTGAAGCAAAGCTAAGGCAAAAGGAAAAAGTAAAAAGGCAAAAGTACAAGGTAAAACTAAAAAGTTTTAAATTTTTAGTTGTGGTTTTGCGTTTTACGTTTTTACTTTTGAGTTTAAGGGGCAGATATCGCATTTGGGTTTATTTTTTAAACAGACCTCTTTACCTAACCTTACCAAGAGCGCATGGTATTCATTAAATAATTTTACATTGGATTTAAGATTTTGCATAAACAAATTTTGTATTTCACCGTAGCTGGCATTTTTTTTAACCAAACGGTGTCTTAAAAGTATCCTTCTGGTATATGCATCAACTACAAACACCGGTTTTTTTAAGGCATATAGCAATATAGAATCTGCGGTCTCCGGGCCAATACCATTTATAGAAAGTAACTGTAGGCGTAAATCCCGGGTATTTATTAGAAGAATCTTTTGAATATTCCCCTGGTAAGACTTAAATAAAAAATTCAAAAACGCCTTTAATCTTTGCGCCTTAATATTGAAATACCCGGTTGGCTTTATCAGCGTGGACAATCTTTTCTTGGATAGCCTATAGAGTTTACGCTGCTCTAATAATTTGTGCTTTCTTAGATTATTGATTGCCTTTTCTACATTAAGCCAGTTTGTATTTTGGGTAAGAATTGCGCCTACAATAACTTCAAACGGGGTATCAGCCGGCCACCAGTGTTGTGGGCCAAAATGAGAATATAACTTGCGATAGATTAAATCGAGCTTGCCGCTCATTCCTGAAGTTCTAAAGGATTATAGTCATAATAGGCAAAAAGGGTATAGGTAGTGCCGGACACAGAACCCGTAAATTTACCCTTAGGCGTCATCCAACCGTGCCCGGTATCTACGGCATCCTGGGTGGCATAAGGAAGGCAACTTTCCCCTTGGCCTGAAGGCGAAGAACTGGAGATAATCATATTGCTCAACTCTGCTAGATATTCATCGGCTTTATTTTCGTAAGACCTGGCCTTAGCAAGCATGCCTTTTTCATGGTAAAAATCTGCCACGATCTTAAAGGCTATAACCATCTGGGCGGTCCATTCCGAAGAAACTACGCCACCTCTTGGGCTATGTCTCTGGGAAGCAAAATCAAAGCCTTTGATTTTTATAGTTTGGCCTTCGGGACGAGTATAGAGAACCTCGACTGCGCAGTTCTGTTCGGCAAATTCTATAATCCTATCTGGATTCATCCCTAAGTCCTCTAGTTTGTCCGGGCCAATAGCTATAATGGAATAGGCATAGGTATCGGTGGCAATAGTAGAATCTCCCCGGCCGCGTTTAACAGGTATATCTAGGCTATCATAAGTATGCTGGACTAACCAGGTTAATACCTTATCGCTTGCCTGCTGATAGACTAATTGGCCAGTAATCTTATACAACATATTAAAAAATGCATAGGCATCCAGATTATGCTCTGTGGAATACCAACTTAGATCTGGACCGCCGCAAATACCACCATCTTTATCTTGATCCTGTAAAGAGATTATGCCTCCAGCAATCTCTTGTGCTAACCGAAGATAGCTATGATCTTGCGTTATTTCGGTATATTGTAATATCGCTATCCCCAGCCAGATATTAGGACCGCTATGTATAGCATACTCCGCAGGAGAACCATCGTTAGCAGAGTAGGCATTAAGAAATAATTTATCTATTCTTTTGGCTTTTTTGTCAAAAAAATCCATTATTTTTCTCGCTCGCTGAAAATCACCAAAATTTGTAAAGGCGCAAGCCACCAGGGCTTGATCGTAAATTAATGCCCACTCAGCAATATCGCTGTCACCCTCAAAACTTATTACTAGACCTGTGCGTGGACTCTGTTGAACCTTTAACCACTGATACATCTTATCTAAATTTGCCTTTTCAAGATGCACCTTCCTTTTATCCAAGCGTAGTAATTCTTCGGCCACGCTAGCTTCTTTGCCTTGAACAGCGATTAGCTGTTCTTGTAGAAAGGTTTTCTCCTGAGTTAGTTTCTCAATAAAAACATTAAGTTCTTCTATTTTTTTAGCTGCCTTAATCTCTTCTAATTTGCTTATATTTCCTAAATCCGCCTTTTCGCCATTAACATTCTGAATCTGGAATTGCAAACCTTGAATCTTGATTTGTAAGTCCTCCTTTGCTTTGCTTGTTGCTTTTATCTTCTGTTTAGCAATACTGGATTCCTGGAGGATATTAATCAGTTGCGTAACCAAGGCCTTGTTGCCCTTAATTAGTTTGATATTTAGGTAGGTGTTAATCGCAAAAAATAAACCCAATATAAGGATTATGACCACAACAGACGGGACAAATAATTTCTTTGTCCAAGCGTAACGCATAATCGTATTGTTTCCCCGAGGGTCAATATTGTCGTAACTTAAACCAATGAGATATCTATTCGGTTCGCCTATTATGTCTTGAACCCAACCAACCTTTGCCAGCGCCGATACCGCATTTTTGGCTAAGGGTATCTCTATACCTAAAGATAATTTTACCTGTTGGGTTTTGATCAGTTTGGCTAAGTCAGGATTTAAATTATTAATATTCAGGCAAATCCCACCCTTACCTATATTATTAGAAAAACCCTGCAAATAATCGGAAACAATTTGTTTCCCGTCCAAACTTACCAGCCTAAAACTTACCGGAAATACAGAGTCCAAACGGATATACTTTCGGCGCTCTGGGCCATGTTGATCTTTCTCTTGCATATCTATTTTATCTCCTCTAATACTATCCTCTGTTTAATCTTTTTTGCCAGGTCTTGGAAGAATTGTTTAAAATTAAGATATTCTTCCTCCGAAACCTTATTTTTCTTTAATTCTATCTTTTCTCTAAAATATATCTTATTATCTTTACGATTATATTCAACGCTAAATTCTAACCAAGGGCTATCGGCGTTCAGGCACTGGGGCAGGTATCTTATAGCAAAATTATCAGGAATTTCAAACTCCAATATTGTCTCTTTGGTATTCAATATATCAAAATCGATCGCATATTTGCGCTTATCTTTTGCTACCAGGGATGTATCTAATGCGGATAACTCCGGCATTATCCTTAAAGGCCCTGCTAGAGTACAATAATCAGTCCCATTAAATACATAGCTTAGCGCCAGGGGGGTATTGAGGTCATTTAAGTTTTTCACAACATAGCTGTCTAGTCTTGCGCCTATAGAAATCTCCTGTATTTTTTCTTTTATGGTCTCTTCTACTAACTCTGGCGGTGTGTAGAGTAGCCAAAACCTTTGCGCCTGATCATATATACCATAGGTGAAAATAGACCTTTTGGCAGTTATAGTCTCATCGCTATTGATCTTGATATCAACGCATTCTTTTAGCAGGTTGTGGTGGGCAGGATATAAAGGGGTATCCTGTATTTGATATCCGTCATTTTTAAAGACCAGGGTTTTGCGCCCCTGGTCATCAATGGGCAAATCACCAAAGGGACAGGTTTCTGCTGTGGGGTCCAAAAAAACTATCTCATTATCTAATGATACGCAGGCGATACAATGATTAAACTGCACAGAAGGAAAATCTTCATTAAGGTTATAATAGTCTTTGGTAGAAATAAGCACTGGCCAGGCATCAAAACCTGCTTCCCTGAGCATGGCCACCAGAAGTATGGCCTGGTCTTTACAGTCTCCGTATTTATTCTTAAATATATCGCAGGCAGAATGTGGTTCATAGCCCGCCTGTCCATATTCTACTGCCACATAGCGGATTTTCTGGGCGCAGAAGTTATAAATTGCTTTTGCCTTTTCTGCGTCAGAAACAAGACCTGCGGTTAACTCTTTAATTTTATCCTTTATTGCGCTATCTACCCCTATCTTATCTTTGGCCAGAGGCCACCACCAATCATAAATCTGGCGCCATTGATTGAATGTAGAGATGAGAATACTGGGATTAATCTCTGTGCCTGGCGGCATATTTGACTCAGGTAAAATCTGAGGTATATTATTAAATTGCCAATTATAAATCAGGCGATTATCTTTTTTCTGTATCTTGGGCTTTAAGACGGCCTTAGAATAGTTATATTTCTCATTAATTGTCTTTATGTACAAATCTTTGGTTTGGGGTAAGTCAATAGTAAGATTGGCATCAATAATTGGCTCTGCTGACTGGAGGGGGTAACTGATAACAAAATCTTTTTTATTGATGAGCTGGCTGCGGTAAATCTTTGCTTTATACTCCACTACAGCGCCTTCTGCTATCTCAGGAAAAGAGATGATAAAGACCCGGGCATTACTATAAAGGGGGAAATTGAGGTACTTAGAGACATCCCTTATATGGCGGCTTCCCACCTCAACTACTGTACCATCCGGCTTGATGGTCCGGGCATATTCCAGCTCTACTTTCTCAAAAGTACAATCATAATTTATGTGGCTTTCAGCAAAATCTTCTTTGCCCCGCTCATTCAGAATTTTGATTATATAATGTATATAAGAAACCTGGGTATTTTCAGGTGTAATTTCAATCTTTTCATCGCAATACAAGATAAGTGCGCCTGCCTGTGGGTATTCATCCTCTGAGGGCGACTCAAGCAGAATCTTATTAACCTCGGGATTTATATCTTTTATATGAACCAGACTAACTTGTTTTTCAATGAAATTAAGACGTTCTGATGCCAAAGGAGCAAACTCTTTAGCCTTTATCTTTTTATAGATATCCAGGGCCTGGTCATAGAGATTCAATTTCTCGCAGGTCAGACCGTAATAATAAAGATATTCATCGTCTATAATTTTATGCTTATTAAAAACCTCCAGGGCATCAGTGAAATTACCAAACCGATAATAAGAGACGGCTAAAAATTTCTTTGCCAGAGAATCATTGCTTTCCCTAAATTCTTCTATTGCCTGTTTAAACTTACCTTGATTGTAGTATAATTGACCGAGCGCGAAATGTAACCTGTCTAAATCATCGCCCTTGGCAATGAACGCTTTGTAAATGCCTTCTGCGCGCTGATAATAATCTTGGGCTTGCCTTATATAATTCTCTGACTTTTCTAAACTATCCTTTTGAGTACAACCAGACAGGAGATACAAAATGCAAAATGTAAACATTAAAATGACAAAATAAAATCCAAAATTTTTAATTTTTAATTGCGATTTTGAATTTTTATCCATATCTATAATACGCATTACAAGTCCCCTCGCTTGAAACCATGCAAGGGCCGATAGCATTATCTGGCGAACAAGCCTTAGCAAATAATGGGCAATCCGGGGGAACAATTAAACCCTTTAAGATATCGCCACACCTGCAGGCCCTAGCGTAATCTGTTTTGTCTGTTGGAGATTTAATAGAAAACTGCTTCTCTGCGTCAAACCTGAAAAATTCTTTTTTTATCTTGAGCCCGCTTTGGGGAATCCTACCTAGGCCCCGCCAAGGGATATCAGATACCCTGAACACCCTGGATATTATCTTTCTTGCTCTGGGATTGCCGTCTCTGGTTACTGCGCGCAGATATTGATTAGCCACAATGGGTTTATCGTTTACTATTTGTCGCATCAGCAGGTATATCCCTTCTAAAATGTCCAATGGTTCAAACCCGGCAATAGAGCAACCTATTTTATATCTTTTTGGTATAAATTCATAGGGTTTTGTTCCAATAATAGTTGAGACGTGCCCGGGGCATAAAAAACCGCTTAAGGTTAATCTTTTATCTTTAAGCAGATAAGCCATAGCAGGAGGGATGAGCTTTAAAGAAGAAAAGAAGAATAGATTCTTTAAATTTTCTTTTTTTGCCGATAAGATGCTTAGGGCAATGGTAGGCGCTGTGGTCTCAAAGCCAACAGCCAAAAAAATTACCTTTCTGGCGGGATTTTCTCTTGCTATTCTTAGGGTATCCCAGGCAGAATATACAAGGCGCACATCAGCGCCTTGAGCCCTTTGTCTTTCTAAGTTAGAATTGCTGCCCGGAACCCGCAACATATCCCCAAAACTTAAGATGATTGTATTTTTTAGTTTTGCCAAGGCAATGGCCCGGTCAATATAATCTTGGCCAGAAACGCATACCGGACAACCCGGACCAGCAATAAGCTTTAAACTAGGCGGAATGAGTTTACCCAGGCCAAAACGACGGAAACTCTGGGTATGCGTACCGCAGACCTCCATAATATTTATATTATCGCCGGGCGTTATTTTCCTTATTCTATCTACAATCCTGCTAATTAAATTTTTATTACGGAATTCATCAACGTATTTCATCTATTAACCTCAGGGTTTCTTTGGCTCCTCTGGGATCTAATTTCTGTATAGCAAATCCTGCGTGGACAATAACATAATCTCCTATTTTAACCAAAGGCAGGAGCTGAATATTGACTCTGCGCCTAAGGCGTCCGGTTTCTACCTCTGCGAATTCATCCTTGATACTTGTTATTTTCATGGGGATACCTAAACACATCTTTAATCCTTAAAATTAGCTATTGCCGCCTGCCCTAATGAAATACCGGAATCATTGCAAGGCAAATAGTTATGGGTAAATACATCAAAGCCTTCTTTATATAATAAATCTAAGCTCAGGCGAAGTAAAAGATTATTTTGAAAAACACCGCCGGATAAAACTGCCTTATTTATACTGGTCTGCTTTCTTAATATTAAACATGTATCCTTTATCATTTTAGCTATAGTTAAATGGAATTTATAAGCAATCTTTTCTTTTAATTCCTTTCTCTTAAGTTCCAAGATTATCTGTCTAAACATAGGTGTGGGGTCTATAATATATCCATCTTTGCGGCGAACAATCTTAAACGAATAGCTAGTAGCGAGTAGAGAGTAGCGAGTAGCAAGTTTTTCCAATCTAATTGCCAGTTCTGCCTCAAAATCAACTTTATTTTTCTCGAAAACAAGACTTCCCACGGCATCAAAGAGCCGCCCCATGCTGCTAGCCATTGGAGAATTGAACCCCGATAAATACATTTTCTTTAAAACTTCCCACTTCCGTCTATTTGCCTTCTTGAAGCCACCCAAGCCTAACCTCCAAAACCTCTCCCCATATATCAGATAAAGCCAGACAGCCGTAAGGCGCCAGGGTTCTAATATCGCGCGCTCTGAGCCTAAAAGAGGAATCTCTCTTAAGTGGGCTGTCCTTTTAAAATTTTTATACCCGCAGGGACAAAAAAATTCTGCGCCCCAAAAGCGTTGATCAATACCTAAGCCCGTGCCATCAAAGGCCACTCCGATTACATTCTGATTCTTCAGCCCGTTATCTGCCATACAGGAAACGATATGCGCATGATGGTGTTGAACAGGTAGCAGGTAATAGGTAGTAGGTAGGGATAAGGCAAATTTAGTAGATTGGTATTCGGGATGCAAGTCGTAGGCAATAATACGGGGTTTCTTTTTCAGAAAATAACTTACTGACTGCTTAAAACCCAAAAAATCCTTTGGATTCCCCAAGTCCGCATACACGGGACTTAAAATAGCAAAATTGCCTTTAGCAAAACAAACAGTATTCTTTGTCTGGCCGCCTAAAGCCAGAATCGGTTCCTTAATCTTAAACGGGAGCCTTATTTTTTTAAGTTCCATTTTTAAATAAAAGATTGTATTCCTTGATAAAGAAGCACCTAAGCCTGCATTCAGGCTTGGCCTTACCGATTTGCTGATTTTCCACAGACCTCAAAGGCATAATCCCCATCAAAGAATTAGTCAAGAATGCCGCGTCTGCTGCATATAGATCCTGCAGCGTAAAATTTCCCCGGCGTATTTTGATATTGTGCCTCTTTGCTAAGTCGCATATAACCCTCTGGGTAATACCGCCTAAACATCCGCATTCTAGGGCAGGGGTAAGTACCTCCTTATCCTTGATCATAAACAGGTTGCTGCGGCTGGCCTCGGAAATATAACCACGGTTGTTAAGAATAATTGCCTCATCAAAACCCTTTTCTTTTGCCTGTAGATATGCAAGTTGATAAAAAAGGCGGTTTGTGGTTTTCAATCGGACTAAGAAAGAGTTCTCCTGCTGCCTAAATCCAGAAACCAAACAAGAAAAACCCTGCTTGTGCTTTTTGGCAGAAAAAGGCTTATATCGTCTGGCCGCAATTAAAGTATCTGTTATTCTTTCTAAATTCTTCCAAAGGGTCAATCTGACGTATGTGTCTTTAAAGCCATTAATTCTGACTGTCTGCTCAATATAATCCTTTAATCTGGCTAATGCATAAGGGAATCTGATATTTATTAATTTAGAGGCATTTTTAATCCTTTCAAGGTGCTCATTGAAATATATTATTTTATTATTATATGCACGCATAGTCTCAAATAATCCCCAGCCGTATAAAAACCCCGGGCTGATTAAAGGTAATTGTGCCTGTTCCTTAAGTATAAACTTGCCATTTAAAAAAACTATCTCTTCCATTAGGCATTATCCCCTAATTGCCTGCAAAATCCCTCTTGCTTTTACTAATGTTTCATTGTATTCTTCTTCGGGTTTTGAATCCGTAACAATCCCTCCTCCTACGCCAAAAAAGAGGCTGTCATCTTTCTTTAATATAGTGCGGATCAGGATATTAAAATCCATATCTCCGGAAAAACTTAGATAACCCAGGTTCCCTGTATAGATTGCCCTTTTCGACGGCTCTAATTCTTCAATGATTTGCATAGCCCGGATCTTAGGACACCCGGTAATGGAGCCTCCGGGGAAACAGGCCTGCAAGAGGTCAATTCTATCTTGATCCTTGTGTAACCGCCCACAGATAGTAGCAGTAGTTTGGAACACGGTCTTATATTTCTCTAACTCTCTTAATTTAACTACCTTGATAGAGTGGTACCTGCAGACTCGGCCTAAATCGTTCCTCTCTAAATCTACAATCATTAATAACTCTGACTTATCCTTTGGGCTGTTCAATAGTTCTTTTTTGAATTTATAATCTTTATCTTCGGTCTCACCCCGCGGCCGCGTACCTTTCATCGGCTGCGTAATCACTAAATCCTCCTCTAATTTTAAAAATCTCTCAGGAGAGGAACTCAAGATTTGGAAATCGCCACTATCAAAATAAGCGCTAAAATAGGAGGGGCTGCTCTTGCGTAGTCGTCTATATATTTCCAAGCTTGACAGCTTAGTCCGGCTAGTAAATTGCTGTGAAAGGTTAACCTGATAAATATCTCCTTTTCTGATGTAGCCTTTGGCTTTCTGTATTGCCTGCATATAGCCTTGCTTGGTAAAGTTAGAATTTATCCCGCCCCTGCTCAGGTCAGGATAGGCAAGGGTAGAATCTATTTCTCGGGTTAGTGATTCAATCGGAAATATTTGAGCCTGGGATTTAGCCAGCAATAGGGATATCTTCTTAAAGTTATTCTGCGCAAGTAGCCGGGCCAGGCGGTAACTTTTTTCCGGAAAACCTATGGCTAAAATATACAACTGACTCTTTAAATGGTCGATGATCACGCTGGTATTATAAAAACCAAAGAAGCTATCAGGTATCCCTAAATCCGGCTTGGGCAATTTTTTAACCTTTTCCCCTAAGGCCAATCCTAAATCATAACTAAGATAGCCCACTGCACCGCCAAAAAAAGGAAAAGAGTTATTCATCCTTTTGATTCTATACTTGCTCAGAACCCCTCTTAACTCCTTAAACGGGCTAGTCCCCTTTGTTTTCAAAATATGGAAAGGTTGTGCGCCTAAAATAGAGTATCTGCCCCGGCCTATACTGTAATACCGAAGACTGCTATCCAAAAAGAAACAATTCCTCTCTCGGGTCAGGATAGCAAATATTTTAGGCAGCTCCTGCCTCTTAAATTTATATGATTTCAAGATGTAATATGCCATCTATGCGAAAATGACGCTCTGCCTGCCTTAGACAACAATGCCCCAGCAGATAAATCTTGCCGTTATCTTGCTTTATCTCCAAGGGCTTAACCTGGCGCTCTGTAACCTCTGCGCTGGCGCCAGAAAGATATCTGATTTTAAGCCTCACTCCTAAATCTATTGCCTCTTGTATCCTGGCTATCTTTTGATTATTGATATCGTTTAACAAGCTAGAATTAAGGCCAAAGAGGCTTAAGAAATTCATAAAATCAAATATAGACTTTGTTTTTAAGATTTCTTTTAATTTATGAAACACCTTTAAGGTAAGTTCCACATCAGAGAGGGCGCGATGTTGTTGCTGGCTCTTTATACCTAATTTTTCGGCCACAAACCAGAGGGCATAACGTCCCAATCCAGGCAGGAGCCTTCTGGACATCTTCAGTATATCCACCGCTATAATATCTCCTAATGCATTCCTGCCTGTACGCTTTAATTCATTATTCAAAAACGCTAAGTCGAATGCAGCGTTATAGGAACAGAGGCAGGTATCTTGAATAAAATCCAGAAACTTGGGCATTACTATATCTATAGTGGGTGCGCCATTAAGCATATCGGGGGTAATCCTGTTTACCTGAAAGGCGGCTTCGGAAATAGACCTCTGGGGGTTAACCAGGCTTTGGAATGTGGCTAAGTTTTGTTTACCCTTAAACCGGATGGCGGCGATCTCTACTATCCTATCCCCTGATTCTGGCTCTAACCCGGTAGTCTCAGTATCAAAGATAGAAAACTCTACATCATCTATATTTTTATGCATTGCGCCTTTTGATAATATAATTGGGAATTAACCGTATGGGATGATAAGAAAATTTTACTTTTTTTAGATTCTCCAGCCCTAAATCATCCATAATATTGATGTATTTATAGCCTCTTAAGTCAGAACAAAACTTTTGGAAGATATATTGCGCCAGGCCCTTAAGAGTAATATCCGCTATCTCATATAATATACAGAAGGTGTCCTGGTTTAACCGGAATCCAAACGTAAATGCCTTCACCTCTTTATCTATTTTTACAACCCTCCCCATTAAACCTAGATCCTGATAATCATGCAATAATACCTCCAGGCAACTACGGCTATCTCCAAGCATACCTTGATATACTGTATCCTGGGTCTTATGCTTACGCTCTCTGGCCCAGAGGTCATATAATCTGAGGCACTCATCTTTATAGCGCAAGGAGAAAGGAAGATATGCGTAATGGTAATGCTTAAGGAAATAATTAAAACAGGCACGCTGGGATTTAAATCTATTGCCCCTTAAACGCGCCAAGTCAATCCGCCTACACAGATAGTCAGAGGACTTATATATGCATTCATAACCTAAGGCTTGATAAAAAGCTAATTTATCGGCCTCAAGATTTTCTATGCGCGATATCTGTTTATTGCTATTAAACCTATCCATAATCCCGAATGCCTGCTCAATAACCCCTGCCTCTATCCGCCCTCCTTGCGGCGGGATATACAAAAAGCATCCTATGCTATCTTTAAAAAACACACAGAGGCTATCCTCAATAACTACCCAGTAGATATCAAAAAGGTTCTTCCAGATATAAATATTGGCAAAGGCATATACTGACAACTCATGGGGAGATAATCTCAGGAATCTATCAAAGAGCCGCCTATCTCTAAGGCTTAATCTACGCAGTCTCATGGGCTAAACCTTTAATTCTAAAAGGTCTGAGGCCTCATCATAGGCCTGGATGAGCTGGGGATTATTTTTTAACCTAGCGATTTCAGTAGTGTTATTAAAAAACTCCTCAAGATATCGAACATACTCTTTAAATTCCTGACTGTCTAAATTTTTCTTGATAAATGCACAACCCAAATCTACTGCCAGAAAAATCTTCTCTTTACGTCGGTTTATAAGAAACGGGTATATCTGGCACTCAAATGGCCGCAAGGTATAAATTTTACACTTACTATCTTTAGGATTTAAAAAAGGGCAGATAAATATAGTCCCTACATGCGAGGGTAAGTCGCAGCTTTTTTGCGGAAATGCTATAAGGCGGATCTTTTTATTTTCTGAAAGAATCGAGGGTGGGATATTATTTTTTAATAAACCCTCTATCTCTTCATTAAGGAGGGCTGGCGACCAGATACTTTTTTCTTGGCTGAATTTACAGCAACAACGACATTCATTTAAACAAAACTCACCTGGAACAAGCTGCTTTATCATTTGACTGTACTGCCTAATTGAACTTCTCTATCCGGGGCAATGATACAGATGCCCTGCTTATCCTGGGCTGCCAAAAGCATCCCCTGGCTTTCTACCCCGCGTAAGGTCGCAGGTTCTAAATTATCCACCGCCACGACCTGCCTTCCTATCAAATCCTCTTTTTTATAATAATTCTTGATGCCGGCTACAACCTGTTTTGTCTTATCGCCCAAATCAATAGTGATTACATAAAGCCGATCTGCATCAGGGTGGTCTTTAACTTCTTTTATTTTAGCCACCCTTAACTCTAACTTCTTGAAATCCTCAAAAGTAACCATAGCACCCTCCTTTTTTAAAACTCGAATTCCACTACTAATTCTATCTGATAAGCAGAATCTACATCTCCATCTCCGCGCAGAAAAGGACTAAATAAACTTCCATCGGTATCATCTCTTTCTTCCTTATAGTAGTCTCCTGGGAAAAAATACCCACCTAAAAGGCTAATCAATGCATTCTCATTAAGCTGATAATCAATAAATAAATCCACTTCTCTGCCTAAATCACGCGATAGATATTTTGCCTGGCTATTTAATGTGCCCACGCCTTTTTCAAATGCCCTCAAGGAATAGCCGTAGAAACCGATACTTAAATTTTCGGTCAGATTAAAATCAAATCCCAAAGAAGCAATAATTATATTATCAAAATCGGAAGCATAAAAAGTCCCCGGACGTAAAAGACCATAATTTAACCCATAACCGCCCCCCATAGCCACAATAGGACGTATATCTGCGTGGCTAGACGATATAGAATCTCCCAAATAGTCATTCAAAGGTGAAGAAACACTAAAGGCCCTATTCTTGCCACTAGTTAAGGTTGTATCTTGATTTTCCGCCATATCCAAAGTCAACTTATTCCCAGAACAAAAGAGAAATGCTAAAGTAGGGGTAAACTCACCTATTGCATAATCTATGTCCGTATATACCATATAACCGCTATGAGATACATCCTTGTATTCAGGATCATTACTGTCTGCCTTACCAAAATTACGCGCTATCTCCGTATTTAAGGACAATTTATCTTGCTTGAATCTCCAGGCAAATCCGGCTGTCCCTAATATATCCCTTTTAATGGACGTGGTAAAAAAATTACTCCTTTTGCCTGGCGAGGTATAATCTGCCAAAACGCCCACATAGGGCTCTAGAGAACTTTTCCCCATATCGAATTTAACATCAGTAGCAAAAAAGTTGCTTGCATTATGCTCGTATTCAACACCCTGTTCCTCATCCTGACGGATGCGTGGACCAAGGTGATTTTTATAGACAATATCCGGGCGGCAATAGTATATCCTCCAAACACAATTCTCCCATTCCTTTGACAAAGTAAATCCAAAATTCTCATAAGCCCCATTTAGACTGAATCCATTGCCTACCTCATATGTATACAGCCCGAGTTTCAATCTAAAATTATTGATTAAAGGGGTATCTAACCAGAGCTCTTCCAATTGAGGCAGCAATTCATCATTACGATATCCTTCAATAACCCCGCCTGAGGTCATCAGGGTATTATGCACAAAGAGGGGGGCATCGTAATCAGTAGGACCGTTTCTCTCTAATTTTAGATAAAATACCGGGCCCCCATCTTTAGATTCAGATTTAAACCCAAAACTGTAATCTATCCCGAAATAGGTAGTGGTATCGTCACTATTGCTACTATCCAAATCCACCACATTTTTAAAGATAACCAAATCCTTTCTTAGGTAGGTATCCATGGATAAGATAAAATCTTCGGTTTCTAATATAGGCTCTGCGTAACCAAAACTGGTTGTGAAAAATATTACTACTAAAAATAGAAAGAATTTTTTAAACATTTTTGTTGGGTGTGTTTATCGTTCAGAGTGCTTTATTTCTGGCGGGCCCGACGGGATTTGAACCCGTGATCTTCAGATCGACAATCTGACGTGCTAAACCAGGCTGCACCACGGGCCCGAAATGTAGGAGGTAAATGTTAACTCAAAACAGTCTTACTTGCAATAATTATTTTATATGGTGGGCGGTAGGGGACTCGAACCTCTGACCTCGTGAATGTAAATCACGCGTTCTAACCAACTGAACTAACCGCCCATAACCTTAGGCTAGCCTGCCTAATAATCCCATGGCAAAGGCCATAACAAAGAGCGCAACTGTCTCAATAATACCTAAAACAACGATATAGTTGCCGAATCCTTTGCCGGTTTCACCCAGCGCGTCGCAGGCTACGGCGCCGGCTTTACCTTGCATAAAAGCAGAGAGCCCGATAGCAATACCGCATAATACGCCGACACCCCAGAGATAAGTGCCTCTGGCGGCAATCTCCGCCATGCGGTTCATCAGAATCATCCCGTAAATGGTCTGGGTCAACGGCGCACCCACAAAGGCAACCATTATAAATGCAGCTGCCTTATTCTGGGAAAAGGCCTTTTTCCAAGCACCAGCTGCAGCCATTGCCGCCACCCCTGTGCCTAAGGCTGAACCCATGGCGGAAAAAGCCAATACCGCTGCTACTCCTAAATCCTTAAACTGCAACAATGTCCCTGTAGGCATAATCAGACCTCCTGTAAAGGTTTATAGGAAAACCCGCTCCATTTTACATCAATATGATTACAGAACTCAAGTACATTAAGTCTTACTCCGTGCACCAAAACCGCCATCGACCCCAGCAATATATTCAAGGCGTGCCCTAAAAATAAGATTAAGACGGTCAGTGCACCCGTTAAAATACTGCCAAAACCCACATCCATAGCCATTCTATTAAAAGAATCTGCCACTACTACTGTAGCCAGGCCCACGGCAAAAAGACGGATGTAAGAAACTACGTCGGTAAAACTATTCACCAGATTTAAAAATAAATTACCTAAGCCTTGGCCAATGCCCTTAAACACATTCTTTTTGATGCTGGTAAAAAATACCACTAAAAATGGCCCGACGATAAAAAACCATTTTGCGGGTTCCGGAAAAATATCTCCTAAAATCAAGGCCTTGGCCAGAAAAAATGCGCCCCATAATACCGAAACCCAACCCAGTTCCGAAAGTACGGTCAAAGACGGCGCTTTTACTATTGCCCTCCAGAGATGGGCTATACTTAAATGCAGCGCGCCGAGCGCGAAACAAAAGACTTGAATATTACGACTATCGCGTAGCGCCGGCATCAGAGGCTGAATTGTCTTGGGCAACCACTCCTGGCCAAAAAAGGTTCCGCTGAGCACCCCCCAGGCAATAGCGCAGAAACTGAATAGATACAAAAGCATAAAGATAGATTTACTGCTGACTTTGTGTCCCCATTTATTTTGCGCCAAAAAGGTTAAGGACAAGAATATCGCTCCATACGCCGCATCTCCGATCAACATGCCAAAGAAAACAGATAAAAATATCAGCACCCACAGGCTGATATCAAATTCACGGTATCCGGGAACCACCTCTATCATTTTAAATATCGGGCTGATAATCGCAACCCAGCGCGGATTGCGAATCAATGTAGGGACCCCATCCTCATCAGCAGGGTCTTTAATCATAATACCCCATCTTTCTCTTACGGCAGCCTGCTGTAAGGGGCTAATCTTATCATAAGGAATATATCCTCTTAGATACATAATCTCATCGGCTACACCCATTCCCCTTAATGCCTCTTGAAATTCCAACTGCACCTGAATATCTTTCTTAATGCGCAAGAAATCTGTTTGTAAAGTTGTGTGGCTGCGGATATCCTCCTTGATTAATTGCATTATCTGCATATCTTCAGTTAATCTAGCACGCATCTGACTCAGGCCCATCTTGGGAAGTAGGGCTTCTTTAAAAGGGATTTCAACTTTGCCCTGTGAGACAACCGCACAATAAGCAACCCCTCTGACTGTAGATATCCTTTTTACTATAACATCTCTGGGAAATTCTTTGACCTGTTTTACCGGAATTGAATAAAACCGGATATAAATATTTTCTTTTGCTAAATCCCCAAGTATCTCCGGCTGAAAATCACCCCAGGCCTGCCATTGATTGATGCTATTTTGCATAGAGCGCGAATATTCATCAAGTCTTTCTATCCTCTTATGCGCATCAATAATGTGCTGGGCAGTAAATTTCCAATCCTTTAATGTTTTATTCCCTCTGCCAGGCTGTTTTTGAGAATATCCGCTGGCTGAGAGGATAGCCATGGCCTGGCTAATCAGTGCTAAGTCATCCTGCAGCAAACTGATATCGCTTCCCCTGGGTAACTGCTGATGTTCTACATGTAAAACGCCAAGCCTGCGCAGAGTCTTTAGGCAAGAATCCGCATCTTTTGCCTGGATAATTACTGCTACCTTTTTCATAGGCACAATCATACCGCTACCTCTTGCAGAACTAATGCCTCAATCTTTCTCTTGGCTATTTTGCTGCGACCTACGGCATTAGTCATCTGGTCGCCTAAATAAATCCTAATCAGCCGTATCGCCTCCTGGGCCTCGGGGATCTTCATTTTTTCAAAGAGATTCACCCTTTGAGTAGTAATGCGTAATTCCTGCCTTAAAATCTCTATTCCTCTTTCTATAACGTTGATCTCCTGACGCAGGGAAACCAACTCCTTAAGTGCTTCAACAGCAGCATCGACCCAGAGAGGATAAAGAAACAAGTCGTAAACCACTGCTGTAAATTCCACATTCTGGAAAACCGGTATATCTACGCCGGCGATATTTCTGGCGCTAGTAACTATTTCTTTGGGAATAAGCCACTGGCGAATATCTGCTCCTGGCTCAGCCAAAAGCCCAGCCCAAGCCTCTATCGAGTGCCTTTTAGTTACCTCAGCGCCTCTAGTCTGCTCAAGGAGAGTTAACTGCTGTGAGATCTCCATCTGCAGCTGTTGCTTCTTAAGCTGCAATGTAGGCAGGTAACGCTGGTATTGCCCCAGCGCATCCCTCTGTCTCTTTAATTCGCCTTTTGTAAGCTTGACTTCGGACATAGAGTCGCGATAAACTAATGATTTTTGCCCTGAGCTATTTCTTGGGCCAATATTTCTCAACCATGGAACTTTTTATTCCGGTCTCCTCAGACGTAAAGCATTCCGCCATAATCTCCCAGCCTCTATCCAGCGCCTTTTCTAGGGGGATATTGACTTCTAAAGACATCATTTCTTTCTCGAATAATCTGCCGTACTTAAGGAGTTTGTTATCCCATGAACTCATCTTAAAACCCATGGCGCGTTTTTCTAAGGTAGAGCGGTAATTAGCAAACAACTGGATCATAGTGTCCATTATTATACGGTGGTCTGAGCGGGTCTTACCATTGACCTGCTGCTTAAGACGACTTAGAGAGCCGAATGGCTCTATGACCCCCCCTTTGAGATAAAACTGGCCTTCGGTAATATAGCCGGTATTATCCGGAACCGGATGGGTAACATCATCGCCGGGCATAGTAGTAGCTGCCAGGATGGTGATGGAGCCCGCACCTTCAAAATCCACTGCTTTTTCATAACGTGCGGCTAATTGGCTGTATAAATCGCCGGGATAACCGCGGTTAGAAGGAACCTGTTCCATGGTGATAGATATCTCCTTGAGCGCATCGGCAAAATTGGTCATATCAGTAAGCAGTACCAGGACCCGCTTGCCATTTAAGGCAAATTGTTCTGCTACTGCCAGACTAATATCCGGAACAAGCAAGCATTCTACTGTGGGGTTGGCAGCGGTATGGATAAAAAATATAGAACGGCCTAAAGCTCCTTGTTCCTCCAGTGTATCCCTGAAAAAGAGATAATCGTCGTGTTTTAAGCCCATACCCCCTAAAATGATAATGTCTGCCTCTGCTTGTATGGCAATGCGCGCGAGTAATTCGTTATATGGCTCACCGGCTATCGAGAAAATAGGTAATTTCTGCGAGACTACTAATGAATTAAACACATCAATCATCGGGATACCAGTACGCACCATTTTGTTGGGGATGATTCTTTTTACCGGATTAACCGGAGGGCCGGCAATATCAATCATATTCTCGGAGAGCGTTGGCCCTTTATCTAAAGGCGCTCCGCTTCCATTAAAGATCCTGCCTAAAAGATTATCGCCGCTGGCAATACGCATGGGATGGCCTAAGAAACGTACTTTATCGCCAGTTGATATACCGCGACTTCCGGCAAAGACCTGTAAAGAAACTCTCTTACCGTCTAAACGGATAACCTGGGCCAGGGACATCCCCCGCTGCGTGGACACCTCGGCAATATCTGAATATCCCACGCCTTCTGCCTCAACCGTAATGACATCTCCGGCGATTTGACTGATATTAGTATAGAATTTATACATTAGATTCCTGATTTTTGTTTTTAACTTTTTCTTTTATGGTATTAGAAACCTCTTCTTCAGACCTCTTAAAATCTGGGGTATCCCAGGCAGCGGAATTCCACCCACGAAACTGTTGCCTTAGTTTCTGGAAAAATTTCAGCGCCTCTTCTTTATCAGTAAAAACGAATTCCGTCTCTAAAATATTATAGATGAAATTAAATATATATTTTTGCCTCTCTGCAGGAGCAGCTTCATCTACCTCATCATAGGCATTCTGCTGTAAATATACAAAATCAAAGAATTCTCCTTTAAGGTAATCTATATAATCTTCTAGTGATGTGCCTTCTTCGCCTACCACCTTCATCATCTGACTAACATCATGGCTCTTGCGCAGGATCTGATGGCCTCGAAGCATCTGTTTTTCATCAATGAAACTTTTATATTTACTCCAGCTAATTAGAGGATCTATAGCCGGATAGCGACGGGCATCTGAACGTTCGCGCGCAAGCCCATGAAAGGCACCCACAACTTTAAGTGTCGCCTGGGTAACCGGCTCCTCAAAATTCCCGCCGGCAGGGCTGATTGTCCCGCCAATAGTCACCGAGCCACAAGAACCATCATGCAATCTCACCATACCTGCCCTTTCATAAAAAGAAGCAATGCGCGATTCCAGGTATGCCGGAAAGGCCTCCTCTCCGGGTATCTCCTCAAGCCTACCAGACATCTCGCGCATGGCCTGCGCCCACCTAGAGGTAGAGTCAGCGAGTAATAAAACATTTAATCCCATCTGGCGGTAATATTCGGCAATAGTTACTGCGGTGTAGACGCTGGATTCTCTGGCTGCTACGGGCATGGAACTGGTATTACAGATAATCACTGTACGGTCGCTTAATGGCCTGCCTGTTCTAGGATCGGATATTTTCGGAAAGGTCTTTAATGTCTCCACAACTTCTCCAGCGCGTTCTCCGCAGGCAGCAATAATCACAATATCAACTTGCGCATGACGGCTGGTAAGTTGCTGCAGAACTGTTTTACCTGACCCAAAAGGCCCGGGGATGCAATAAGTGCCGCCGCGGGCAACGGGAAAGAGAGAATCAATCAAGCGCATTTTAGTTACCAGGGGCTCCCCTGGCTTTAATCTTTCAGAATATGCCTGAATAGGAATCTTGACCGGCCAGATTTGCTGCAGATATGCTTGGTATTGTTTACCAGACTCATCCTGTAATTTGGCAACCGGATCCTTTAAATTATATTTTCCTTTTTTGGCTATGCTGATAACTTTCAGCGCGCCAGCAAGATGAAAAGGAACCATAATATAATGTTTAAATATCTTCTCCGGTACCCAACCTAACTTATCTGAACAACGCAGGATATCGCCAACATTAACCAGGGGAGTAAATTCCCATTCTGTTTCATCGGGGAGCGCTTCAAGATAAATACCGCGCTTTAAAAAGAAACCACACTGTTCGGCAATATGCGGCAGGGGATTCTGTAGGCCGTCAAATATCTGACCCAGGAGCCCTGGGCCCAGCTCTACAGAGAGTAATTCATTGGTAAATTCAACTTTTTCTCCTACCTTCAGTCCGGCAGTACTCTCATAGACCTGCATCTCAGCACGCTTGCCTCTTACGCGGATGACTTCGGACTTAAGCCGCTCTTGGTTATGAAGAATATAAGTCACTTCGTTCTGGACAATAAAGGCATCAGTCTCTACCGCCACCATATTGCCGCTGATCTTTACTATATGCCCTATTCTCTTTACTGCCATTTTATCCTCTTAGCTCTTAACTAACGTCTCTTCTAAAATACTAGCTTTATCCGCGGTATTAATTATCTCCCAGCGCGCCAGTATCAATAATTTAAGCGCATAGACTACCAGAAAATCTATATCAAAATAATGCCCCCTTGCCAACTCATCTAAAAAGTGCCATCTTTCTTGATCAAGCATCCTTTCTGCTGCCAGAATCGAAGGATTCTTTTGGGCATTCATAGCTAGGCGAGCAATTGCCGGCGGAGCATATTCTTCCCCGCGCAGATATCGGGCTGAATCCATTCTTTTGCGTGCCGCACGAATCTTAACTAACTCATTCCTCAATAGCGTATCAAAAATAAACCATTTTCTTAGGCTAGATTGGGTAGTTTCATAAATATACTCTCCTGTGATTGATGCAGTTTCAAGTATCTTGATGCCGCTCTCCGGAATTAACCCTTGGCAGATTTCAAGAAATCCGGCAAAAGAAAAAGGAGATTGTATGCCAAAATGAAGCATGGGTAAACTGGATATCAAATAGGTATAGTAACCGGGCATATTATTGTTTATGCTTTTGTTTTTCTTCTGGAGGCTGGGGACTTGTTCCTTTGAGAATCTGTGCTAGTTTGGGCTGAAGGTATGTGCCGATGTATTCTGTAAGCGCCTTATCCGTAAAATCAAAATGCGACCTGCCGCGATCATAGCTAATCATGAAACCTGCGTTCATGCCTTCCGAGGCCTTAAGAACCATACCTTTTTTTAATTCCTCCTTGAGCTCACCCAACAGACCCTTCTCTAGGCTTTCAAGGTCCTGCTTATTTAACAAGACGACAATATCGCTTTTCTCCTTCCCGCTATAATTTTTAATCAGTGTAACTATAATCTTGGCCATCTCCTGCGGACTCAACGCCGTACGTACGCCTCTAGCGATAAGATTATTGAGCATAGTGTTAATCTCTTTGCTTAAAGTAAGCAAAAGGTCTCTTCCTGTCTGCTCCAGAGAAAGCCGAGTGCTCTGTTGGGTTTTAACCACTTTATCCCGGCCTTCAGCAATAATCTTCTCGGCTTCGGCTTGAGCCTTAGCAACTATCTCTTCAGCCCTTTGTCTTGCCTGCGCCTCAATATTCTTTGCTTTTCCCTGCACAGCCCTGATTCCTTCTTGATTTATCTTCTCGATTAATCCTTTAATGTCCTCTACCATAACCTTCTCCTCATAATAGATAAATAATTATATGCTATTTATCCTCTAAATTCAACCTCTATCTAGGAACTTCCTGTAATATCTCATCTACCACTGAGGCGGGATCCTTGGCTGTCAATATAGGCCTGCCGATGACCAGAAAGTCGCTGCCTGCCTTAAGCGCCTGACTGACAGTGGCAGTCCTTTGTTGGTCATCACCAGCTACCTTTTTTATTCTTATGCCGGGGGTGACAATTACAAAATCCGAACCAAATTCTTTTCTCATCATGGCCGCTTCACTAACCGCACAAACTACCCCATCGAGACCTACATCTTTAGCCATGCGCGCCGCTTGCAGAACAGTTCTCTGGGTATCTTCATTATTCTCATCGCTTGTCAAGCTTGTAACGCCAATAATAAGAGGCTTGGGGATATTTAGTCCCGCTGCTTTTTCTATCGCACCCCTGAGAGCTGCTTTTAACATCTCTAGGCCGCCCTTAGTATGCACGGTCATCATAAAAACTGGTGGAGCCTGCGTCGCATCTTGAACGCTCTCTACAATGCTCCCTTTCGCCGTATCGAAGGTAGAAACCAAAATAGATGTAGCTGAGCCTGTAGCCGAAGATACTGTGTGTGGAATATCGTGAAATTTTAAATCTAAAAAAACCCGGGCCCCTTTCTTAGCAACCATTCTCACTGCTTCTGGGCCGCAAGCAGTAAATAACTGACTACCGACTTTAAAAAGCTTTATGCCTGCAGGATAAAGTATATCAACAAAATGCTCTGCCTTCTTTAGCGTATCCACGTCCAAGGCTACAATGAGTTTATCTTTTACTGGTTGCATTTTAATGATCCGGTTAATTTATTAATAGAATTTATATTACTTTTTTGTAAATACTTTTTAATGCCCATGATTATTTCGTGCGAGATTTTAGGATTGATAAAATTAGCTGTTCCTACTGCTACTGCCGTAGCGCCGGCTATAAAAAACTCCAAGGCAGAAGAGACATCTATTATACCGCCCATTCCGATAATCGGAATTTTAATTTTTTGATAAACATCCCAGACCATCCTGAGAGCCACCGGCCTTATTGCCGGACCACTTAAACCCGCAGTTACCGTGGCTATCCGGGATTTTCTTGTATCTATATCTATGCTCATTGCGTTTAATGTATTTATCAAAGAAACCGCATCAATTCCTGCGCTTTCCGCTGCAATGGCAATCTCGGTAATGTCAGTCACATTGGGTGAAAGCTTAGCAATTAAGGTCTTTTTAGTAGCCCTGCGTACTGCCTTTACTAAATTATAAGTTGCCTTTGGGTCTTGAGAGATTAGTTTTGAGTTGTGAGTAAGATTAGGGCAGGAGATATTCAGTTCAATCGCCGCAACCCCCTTTATTTTATCCAGGCGCCGGCTAAGGATAACGAATTCACCCGGATCATCCAGCGCAGAAATACTGACAATAATAGGGGTGCCTATTTTATTTAGTCGCGGCAACTTTTCTTGGATAAAGACTTCTAAGCCAGGATTTTCCAAGCCAATAGAATTCAGCATGCCTTGCGGGGTTTCGCAGGTGCGGCCAGGTGCATTGCCTATTTTCGGCTTTAAGGTAATTGTTTTGGTAACAATTGCTCCCAATTCTTTTAAATTCATAAAATCCTGGAATTCCTCAGCGTACCCGAATGTTCCTGAGGCAACCATCACCGGATTCTTTAATTTAAGTTTACCTATATTAACGGAAAGTTTAGGCTGCATCTTTAATGAACGCATAACTTATGTCCTCACTTATTTTGCCAAAATCATTTTGATGGAAATAAAAAGTAAAAATACTCCAAATGCTTTTTTAAGAACAAGCTCAGGTAAATTTTGTATGAGACTGGCGCCAATTAATCCACCGACAAAGAACCCCAAACAGATAAAACCCACCATATCCAGTTTTACATTACCGCTGTAGTAATACCGCAGTGCTGCCAGCAACCCGATGGGCGGAATCATAACCGCAAGCGTTGTGCCTTGGGCTTGGTGCTGGCTCAGGCCGAATATAAAAACCAACAGCGGGATTAAGATAGTGCCTCCTCCGATGCCAAATATCCCTGCAGAAATACCCGCCACCAAACCTAAAACAATGTATAACAACTGGCTCATAACTCCTCCCAACCCGGCTTAGCAATCCGGCCAGATTATTTCCTCTGCATTAAACACCGGGCCCTCTTTGCAGACCCGCTTAAAACCTTCTTTGGTATTAACCACACAACCCAAACACGCCCCAATTCCACAAGCCAGATGTTCTTCTAGCGAAATCTGGGCAGGGATCTTATAAGTTGTAGAAACGCGGCTGACCTCTTTTAACATCGGTCTTGGGCCACAGGCATAAATTGCTAATCGCTTATGGCAAATAACAAATGGCAAAATCTTCTTTAGTAAATCAGTAACCTTGCCTTTAAAACCCCTTGAGCCGTCATCAGTGGATATTTTAACATCGCAACCCAATCTCGTAAATTCTTTTGCGCATAAGATTTCATTCTTGGTTTTTGCTCCAATTAAAACTATTATTTTGCGTTTTGCGTTTTGCGTTTTGCGTTCCGCTAATTTTTCAGTAAGAAAAATTAGCGGAGCAACTCCCATTCCACCGGCAATGAGTATCGAGTATCGAACATCGAGTATCGAGTATCCATTTCCTAAGGGGCCGATTATGTCTAAATATTCCCCTGGTTTCTTCCTGGATAAAACCTCTGTCCCTTTACCCAATACCTCATAAATAACTTCTATGTTCTGCTCTCTAACCCTATGAATACTAAACGGCCTGCGTAATAGCGGCCCATAACCGTCGTCTATGCGAATATCCACAAATTTCCCCGGAGCGGCCTCCCTGATCATCCCTGCTGCCCGAGCAACCAAACGGAAAAAACCACCCTGCACTCTTTGATTATAAAGTAGTTTACTTCTTATTTGCAACATCTTTCTCCAACGCATTAGTCCGTCTGATTAAATAACCAATCAAACATATAAACAATATAATTATAATAAGTATGCCTATAAATTCCCTAAGATATACTCTTATGCCTTCATTTTTAATGTCTTCCCAGGACTCCAAAAAAAGGGTTATAAACAATACTGCTGATATAGTCCCGATTTCTTTTTTTAACCAAGATAGTTTTAAGGGCAGGTATTCGCTGATATCCATCTGGGATATCTTGGCTATTGAAGGGATAAGGCATGAAACGCGTTGCCGGTAATCCGGGTAATCCTCAGGAAAAGTAACAAATAATTTTTCCTCCTCTTTAAATATAAGCAATATATAGCGGGTAATAAAAACCAATAATAACGCTGCCGTTGCCCACCATTGAAACAGGACCAGCACAATACCTGATCCGATTAAAAGAATACCTAAATACATAGGATTACGCACCAGTGCATAAGGTCCGCCCTGAAGCAGTGACTGGCCATTTTGAGAATATTCTGACTTATAACCGCGGGCAGAAACCCTAAAGAGCTGCCCCAACAAGATCAAAACAACGCCGAATATCTCTATTAATTCATCGGTAAAATACCCGTTTGTCCGACGCAAAAAAAGAGCGGGAAAAAGAATAACTGACATTACGACAGTAAACATAATGAACCCGTTAATCTTCAGGCGTCTTTTCATCTCTTATCTCTGACATTTAGGGCAAAAATAGGTACCTCTACCGCCTAATGATATTCTCTTAATCAACGTCTTACAGGCGCGACAAGGTTCTCCCTTACGGTCATAAACCTTATGGTATCTAACATAATCTCCGGGTTTACCCGATAGTTGTACATACTGGTCTACAGAAGAGCCCTTGTAGCGTATGGCCTCTGACAGTGTATCTTTGATTTCTTTAAAAAGGCCTTCCGTTTCCTTAGAGGAAAGAGAGGATGCAGGTCTTGCTGGGTGGATTTTGGCTCTGAATAAGGCCTCTGCAGCATAGAGATTGCCTATCCCGGAAATAAATTTCTGGTCCATAAGTAGTGGTTTAATCTTGCTTTTTTTGGCTGCCAGTTTATGTCGAAATCTATCTGGCGTTAACTCAAATGGTTCTGGCCCTAATTCCCTGATAAATTTTAGAGACCGCCAGTTATCTAACAGGCGCAGTTCTGCAAATAATCTCTGATCCTTAAAATCCAATATCTTGCCATTAGATAAATGAAAACTTACCCGGCTAGTTTTACCATCTCCTGGATAAATCAACTGGCCGGTCATCCTTAAATGGATAACCAAGGACTTACCATTTGACAATTCCAAAATAAACATTTTAGCCTTGCGCAATATATGTTTAAAGGTTGCCCCTTGGAGCCCCCTTTTGAATTTCTCTATTGAAATTTGACGAATTACCTTAGGATTGCGCACGCAGACCTCAACTATCCTCTTGCCTAAGATTGTTTTCTCTAGTTCTCTCTTTATTGTCTCTACTTCCGGCAGTTCCGGCATAACCTTAATCCTTTTTTGCCTTTCGGATTTCTCTATGATATTCCTGCAGTGATTTTACCTGCAAGTCTTTTTTTATTAATTCTGCTATGCCGCTTACTGTTGCCTGGGCCCCGGATATTGTGGTGGTGTAAGGTATATTATATAAAATGACCTGTGAGCGAATCTTGACCTCATCTTGTCGCGGAATTCTACCAGAAGGCGTGTTTATAACTAAGCTCACTTTCCTATCTTTCATGAGATCTAAAATATTCGGCCTACCTTCAGTAATCTTGGATAATACCTTAACCGCAACACCATTCTTTTCCAAGGCCACAGCCGTGCCTGAGGTAGCATAGATATGAAATCCTAACTCTTTGATTTTCTTGGCGATCAATACAATCGCCCTTTTATCTTTGTCCCTAACCGAGATAAAAACATTGCCCTTGGTAGGTATTTTTTGCCCGGCAGCCAACTGGCTCTTTATATAGGCGCGACCAAAATCCTTATCCACGCCCATAACCTCTCCTGTGGACTTCATTTCTGGCCCTAAGATTATATCTACTCCTGGAAAGCGATTAAAGGGAAATACTGATTCCTTAACCGATACATGCTTGGGTATAATCTCACGGGTAAACCCCAAGTCCTTAAGTTTCTTACCCAATAAAACCTTGGTGGCCAATTTCGCCAAAGGCACACCTATGGCTTTAGAAATAAAGGGTATAGTCCGTGAAGCGCGGGGATTAACCTCTAATACATAGACCTCGTTATCTTTAACTGCATATTGCACGTTCATCACGCCCTTGACATTTAATTCTCTTGCCAATTTATAGGTAGCTACTCTAATTTTATTTAATACGCCTGCGGATAATGTATGGGTAGGAAGGACCATGGCTGAATCTCCGGAGTGTACCCCTGCCTCCTCAATATGCTCCATAATCCCGCCGATAACAAAGGTGGTACCATCGCCGATCATATCCACGTCCACCTCAATAGCGTCTTCCAGAAATTTATCAATAAGTATCGGGTGCTCCCCGGAAACACTGGCTGCCTCGGTGATAAACCTCTCCAGCGTCGAGGCATCGTAAACAATCTCCATCGCCCGACCGCCCAACACATAAGAAGGCCTGACTAGAACCGGATAGCCTATTTTTTTGGCTACTGCCTTTGCTTCGGCAAAGGTAAAGGCAGTACCATTATCCGATTGTAAAAGATTTAGTTTGTGCAATAAATCTTTAAAACGCTGTCTGTCTTCGGCAATATCAATATTATCTGCGCTTGTACCCAGGATATTAACCCCGGCATCACGCAGGGGAATCGCCAGGTTTAAAGGAGTCTGGCCGCCAAACTGCACAATCACTCCCGCTGGTTTTTCTAAATCGATTATATTTAAAACATCCTCTAAGGTTAAAGGCTCGAAATATAATCTATCGGAGGTATCATAATCAGTGGAGACGGTTTCGGGATTACAATTAATCATCACGCTTTCTATGCCTTCTTCTTTTAAGGCATAGGCGGCATGACAACAACAATAATCAAACTCAATCCCTTGGCCAATACGATTTGGTCCGCCCCCTAAAATAATCACCTTTTTATTCTTACTTACCCTGGCTTCATCCTGGGTCTCATAGGTAGAATAAAAATAAGGTTTTTGGGCATCGGTTTCTCCCGCGCAGGTATCTACTAACTTATAAACTGCCTTTATATTGTGCCGTTTGCGAAAGCAACGCACATCATCTTCCCTAGTGTTTAAGAGATAGGCAAGTTGCCGGTCAGAAAAACCGTTTTTCTTTGCCTCCTTAAGCAACTCCAAGGGAAGCTCTATTGCTTTCTCTGGCTGATTATTTCTGAAACCCTTTATTTTCTTTTCAAGCTCTACCAGTTGTTTCATATTATCAATAAACCAGGGATCGATCTTAGAAAGATTATGTATCTGTTCAACGGACAAACCTACCTTTAAGGCGTATCTGATAAAAAAGAGCCTCTCATCATTAGGAATCCGAATCTTGTCCTTAATCAACTGCAGCAAAGAGTTGCTTGGTTTATCAAGCATCTCATCAGTAATCTTATCTTTACCATCGCAGCCAAAACCAAAGCGCGAAATCTCTATGGAGCGTATTCCTTTCTGTAAGGCCTCCTTAAAATTTCTCCCTATAGACATTGCCTCTCCTACTGCTTTCATAGAAGTATTGAGAACTCGCTGTGCCTGAGGGAATTTTTCAAAGGTAAATCTGCAGATTTTAAAAACGCAATAATCTACTGTGGGCTCAAAAAAAGAAGCTGTCCTGCCGGTTATCTGATTTATAACTTCAGGTAAAGTTAATCCCACTGCCAATTTAGTGGCCACGCGGGCAATGGGAAAACCCGTAGCCTTAGAGGCAAGCGCAGAACTACGGGAAAGCCGAGGATTAACTTCTATAATCACAATACGGCCATTACCGGGATTCTGGGCGAACTGTATATTTACCCCTCCGCCTGTTACCCCTACTTTTCTAATGATTTTTTTACAAAGATTGACAAAATCTGTATATTCCTGGGTGGTGAGTGTCTGGGCAGGAGCAACTACAATACTGTCGCCGGTATGTACGCCCATGGGGTCTACATTTTCCATAGAAGTAATCATAATCACGTTATCTACCGAGTCGCGCATCACCTCAAATTCTATCTCCTTCCAGCCTAAAACCGACTGCTCTACCAGAATTTGATGCACCGGGCTGGCAGCCAGTCCTTTTTGTAAGAATCTTTCTAATTCTACTTTATTGTAGGCAGTGGCACCACCTAAACCCCCCAGACAATAGGCAGGGCGTAAGATTAAAGGAAATCCTATCTTAAGGCCAATGCGCATGCCCTCTTCTACGCTGGTAGCTATACCGCTTTTCGGAACATCTACTCCGATCTCCTGCATCGCTTTTTTAAAAAGAAGCCGGTCTTCTGCCCGCGATATTGCCTCAACCGAGGCGCCAATAGACTCTACGCCATATTTCTTAAGTATGCCCTCCTTCATTAAAAAGTAAGCTAAGTTAAGGCCGGTCTGGCCACCCAAGGTAGGCAATATCGCGTCTGGCCGTTCTTTTTTAATAATCTCTTCTAATACCTCGGCTGTAAGAGGCTCTATATAGGTAACATCTGCCATGTCAGGATCAGTCATAATAGTGGCGGGGTTAGAATTTACCAAAATAGTAAAATAGCCTTCTTCTCTTAAGGCCTTGCAGGCCTGAGAACCAGAGTAATCAAATTCACAGGCCTGGCCAATGATTATTGGGCCGGACCCAATCATCAGTATCTTTTTTATATCATTACGTCTTGGCATCCTATTACTCCTTTAATTTAACAATTTAATAAATTTTTTAAACACTCCGTTTACCTCATTGAAACCAGGGCTGACCGGATAATATTGCACCCCCAGCAGTTTGAATTTTTTGCTTTCCATTTCTTCTACCGTCTTGTCATTCAGATGATAGCCGGTCATTGCGACATCTTTTATTTTGCTCAATGAGTTTTTTTCTACTACATAACCATGGTTCTGCGTGGTAATCTCGGCTTTATATGAACCTGGTTGAGCCACCGGATAGTTTACCCCCCGATGGCCTAATTTCATCTTTTGTAATTTTGCACCCAAGGCAGAAGCTAATACCTGATGGCCTGTACAGATACCTAATATAGGTAATCTACCAATTAAACTTTTGGTATTCTCCGCCACTTCTTCTAAGCTTACGTCTTCTTCCGGGCCGCTAGAGATAATTAACCCGTGAGGCTTAATCTTCATAATCTCATCGGGCTTAGTATTATAAGGCAGCAAATTTAAGACAATCCCTAGAATCTCTAACTGCCTGATAATACTATTGGTTATGCCTAAATCTAACCCTGCTATTTTATATTTTGCTTTTTTACTGCCGATAAGCGTAGGTTTATCTACGGAAATCTTCTTTATAAAATCTCTGGCCTGGCTCTTTCTAAAGGCCTCTATTTTAGATAATAGTTCTTTTGAGCCGCGGTTAGACGTAGAAATTATACCGAACATCTCGCCGTTATTGCGCAGATGCACTGCTAGGGTACGTGTATCTACTCCGTTAATCCCTGCTACACCTTGTTCTTTAACAAAGGCATCAAGGCCAGACTTTGCCTGCCAGTTGGAATACATGCGAGATTTTTCCTTAATTGCCAGACCGCTAATCCAACAGCGAGAAGACTCATTAAACTTAGGGCTAATGCCATAATTACCGATTAAGGGGTAGGTAGGTACAAGTATCTTTCCGGCATTAGCCGGATCGGTCATCATCTCCTGATATCCCACTACCGCGGTATTGAGAATCACCTCACCAATTACCTCTTTTTCTGACCCGAAACCTTCACCATTGAAACTTGTTCCATCCTCTAACATCAAAACTGCTTTCATTATCACTCTCCTTATGTTAAGAGCTCTCTTACCTTCTTTATTGCTTCTTCTACTGTCTTTACCTTAATTACGCCTTTTATGTCCCAAGAATTGAGACTGATTACTGGTATACCAAACTGTATACAATAGGCAATCTCGGAAAGCGTCCCTGCTTCCCCTGGAAGCGCTACTGCTACATCAGCGCTTTTAACTACCAAGACATTCCTGGCTAATCCCAGGCCTGTAGGAATAACTATATCTACAAAAGGATTGGCATCATTTTTATTGTAACTGGGTATAATGCCTATGGTTAGCCCATCCCCTACCTTAAACCCCTTACAAACCGCCTTCATTGTTCCACTTAAACCCCCACAAACAAGAATATCTACCACTTTCGCCAGATTTTTACCTAAATTATGGGCTATTTGCTCCACTTCCCTACTACAACTATGCCCACCTATAACACTTACTATCTTCTTGCGCATTTACTTATCTCCCAATCAACCCTTATCTTGTCGCGGGACAGTCATTCTTTACAAGGGACTGTCCCCGAAGGGGACTGTCCCTTGCCGTCCCTGCTGGCAACGCTTTGTTCTATCTTTAGATAAATGCGCCTGGACAGAGTCGAACTGTCACACATGGCTCCGGAGGCCATTGCGCTATCCATTGCGCTACAGGCGCGTGATTTCCTTATTATTAAAACAAGCTTAACTGCTCTTCGTCTTTACCATGCCTTTCTTGTGGGTCAAAGATGGCAATCTTACCATATTCACCATCAAAACCCGCCTGGATATTAACCTTGCCTTGCCGCACCCTTAATATACCTTCTGCAACCCGAGGAGGCATTCCTTTAAGTAAATCTTCCTTGGTCGCTTTAAGCAGGATTTCAAACTCGGTACCAAACTTAGCTATCATACTACGATAATCTCTCTCTACAGCCATTGAACCCTTACCTACACCTTTTGCCCCGGCAATAATCTCATCCAAAGGAATAAGATTTTTATAAGGGATAAAGTCGGCAGGCATGTATCCTTCTGGCCGATCCGCCAACTGCTCTACCCGGTTCATCACGCCCACAGTTACCGGCTTGCCACATTTAGGGCACCTGCCTTTATTTTGTTTAGTTTCTCCGGGAGATAATCGCATACCACAAAGCCGGTGCCCGTCATAATGATACTTGCCTTCTTCGGGGAAAAACTCAACGGTATATAAGAACCTCTTTTTATCTTTGGTCTTTAGAACCTCTCTGATGGTTTTATAATCCAACGCGCAATCAAAGACATTTGCCTCGCGGCCTATCTTAGAAGGTGAGTGGGAATCGCTGTTTGATATCAAGGTAAATTTATCTAAAGCGGATAACCTCCAATTTAAGGGAGGGTCGCTTGAAAGGCCCGTTTCTAAAGCAAATATCTTTGGTGTCTGTTTTTCAAAGCAATCTTCGATGCGGTCAAAACCTGACATAGAACCGAATAAAGAAAACCAGGGTGTCCAACAATTATGAACCGTGGCGAATTCACAAACATAAGAATTATCTTCATCTACTTCTAAATTATAAACAACACCATTGTATCTTTCTTTAGAAATATCCCTAACGGGTAAATATACATATTTATTATCCATCCAGCCATGTCTTGTTGACAATTTTGTTCTAAACTTCTTAAATACGCTATCTTTTAATAAATTAAATTTATCTTCAAAAAAAGAAAGGTTATTAAAGTGGAACATATCGTGCTGGGCTAATATTTCTCTGGTTCCTATAAAATGCTTGCCACGATTCTTATGTTTTTTCGTAGAATCTAAGCCAATAGACGGAATGATGCCCAACCGTAAAAATAATACTTTCATTTGATTCATTAATGGTCTCGATGATGTGTATCCTTTATCCCCACGCCACCAGCCTTTAATAGTTTCTACCTGTTTTTCAAGCGGCAAATACAGCATCCAATTCGGTAAAGATTTAGAAAATGCTTTTTTATTTCTTGTGTTTATATAGAAGAGTTTACTGAACAGGTTATATAAAACCTTTGAATAAAATATCAGCTCTATTCCTTTTATATCCTTTTTAATCTGAATTTTCGATAATTCTATGCCAAATATTTTTTGAATTAAACTTATTACATCATTTATGTATTCTTCTTCGTCTTCTAAAAAACAAAATGAGATGCAATCTCTACTATTTGTATACCCTTCAGAAATAAAATATCCGGCCAAGCGACAGAAATCTTTATCTATTTCAATAATATTTTTAACAAAGCGTGTTCGGCTACCTTTATAAGCAATTTTCCCTTCCTTAAAAACAAATTTTCCTTTTAATAGCCTGCTAATCTCTATTCTCGTATTGTATCTAATTTCATTATTGAACCGCGGAAAAACCAAAGCATCATTTATTTTTATATCCTTGGCCTGAACCCACTCTGGCTTATATTGCATAAAGTATTTTTGCTTGCAGCCTTTATTTTTTAGCTGAGAGCACCTTGGCATGCAAAAAGTCCCTCTTGAGGCGCAGTATTTATGTGTTTTGATTATATAGAACGGGTGCTCTGCTGTGGTTTTAATACCTTCTCGGAAATAATAAGGTTTGATATGAAAAATCTCGCCATTATAATCTCTTTTAAATAATTCTGTCACGCTTCTTAGCCGCATTCTATGAGTATATACATAGTCCTTTTTTGAAATTTCTTCTATTATTTTTAATCCATTGTTGGTATGCACAAATGTCCCGGGTAAAAGACAATGTGCTGGTACAACCATACAATTCTCATCAATATCAAAGATAATCCGCGCCAGTTCTTCGGCATCCATGCCTAATATCGGCCGGCCGTCGGAAGCTAAATTTCCGTAACGGGCAAGTGTTTCATTTATTTTATCAGTAGTTTTAAAGGAGGGGCTGAACACCATATTATGGATACGGTAACCGCGTCCGTTTTTAGAATAGATACTGCTGATCTCTGCGGTTAAGATAAAATAGACATTCCGATATTTAAACAGGCCGTTCCCCAAATCTTCTAAATGCGCCTTTACTTCCTCCAGCCACAGATGATGCGTAAAATCACCTGTCCCCATCAGGGTTACGCCCTTTAATCCTGCCCATTCCGCAATATGGGCAATATCCATATCCCTGCTTGTTGCCCGGCTGTATTTAGAGTGAATATGAAAATCAGCAATAAATTTCATTTTGAAGCGGCGTAAACAATCTCACCGCCTAAAATTGTGTATTCTACAATGCCTTTTAATTTCCGTCCAAGAAAAGCCGAATTTCTCGATTTCGACCGGATGCTATCTTTATCCACGAGCCATTCTCTATCAGGTGAGACTACAATAAGGTCTGCTGTTTTTGCGGCTCTTATTGTACCTTTATCTATTCCTAAAATCTGGGCGGGGTTCAATGCCAATTTCTTAACCAGTTCTGTCCAGTCTAATATTCTCTTATCCACAAGCTCAGTGATACTTACTGCCAAGAGGGTCTCTAAGCCGATTGTCCCAAACTCCGCGCGCTCAAACTCTATATCCTTTTCATTATCAGTATGCGGTGCGTGGTCAGAGGCAATAACATCAATTATCCCTTTTCTTAATCCTTCTTTTATTGCCTCTGCGTCTTTTTTGGTTCTTAAGGGCGGATTTACTTTCATGTTTGTGTTATAATCCAGCACCTCTTCCTCGGTTAAGGCGAAATAATGCGGCGCGGTCTCAGCAGTAACCTTTATACCTTTTTGTCTTGCCCGGGCAATTATATCCACCGATTCAAGACAGCTGACATGGGCAATATGTATACGGGCACCTACTTTTGCGGCAAGTCTGATGTCGCGTTCAACCCTTTTATATTCGGATTCTCTGGATACCCCTCTTAACCCCAGCCGCGTTGAAACAACTCCTAGATTTATTACGCCATTACGACTAAGCCCCTTATCTTCACAGTGGCAGATTGTCAATATATCTGTATCTTTGGCTTTTTTCAGCGCCTTTAAGAATAAGTCTTCGGTATCTACGGAAGAGCCGTCATCAGAAATAGCTACTGCACCCTGTTTTTTAAACATAGGGATGTCGGCGAGCGCTTGACCCTGACGGCCCTTGGTAATGGTAGCACTGATAAAGACATTGGTGTGGGCGGTTTTTTTGATTATATCTTTTAGTAACCCCATTGCCTCTTTAGAATCAATAGCGGGGTGGGTATTCGGCATGGCCAAAACCGAGGTCACCCCGCCTTTTAATGCCGCGCTTGTACCGGTTGAAATCGTTTCCTTGTCTTCTCTACCTGGCTCTCTTAGATGTACATGCATATCTACCAGGCCGGGCATAACTATTTTTTCGGTGGCATCGACTATCTGGTCTGCCTGCACCTTAAGATTCTTAGCAATCTTGGAAATCTTGAAATCCTCTACAAGGATATCCGAGATTTCATTTAATTTATTGGCCGGATCAACGACCAGGCCGTTTTTTATCAGTATTTTCATATTTTTTATCATGCCCCTGGGACACCAAAAACAATACCGCCATCCTTACGGCAATGCCATTGGTGACCTGCTCTAATATCACCGAATTTAGCCCATCAGCAACTTCGCTGGATATCTCAATGCCGCGATTAAGCGGACCAGGATGCATCACCAGAATCTTCTTTTTTAACTTTGCTATTCTTTCTTTCGTAATACCGAAATTCTGGAAATATTCTATGTGGGTAGGAAATGCCGCCCCTTCATCCCGCTCAAACTGCATCCTTAAAACATTTACTGCATCCGCGTTATACAGGGCCTCATCTATATCGTGGGTTACCGAGACCCCCGTTTGTTCTATGCCCGGGGGGATGAGCATCCGGGGTGCACAAACTATTACCTTGGCGCCTAACTTGGTTAAGCCCCAGATATTTGAACGCGCCACCCTTGAATGGGCAATATCCCCTACTATAGCCACATTGAGGCCTTGAATCTTGCCTATCTTTTCCTTTAAGGTAAAGATATCTAACAGCGCCTGGGTGGGATGTTCATGCCAACCATCCCCGGCATTAACTACACTGATATCCAGATGGCGCGCAAGCAGCTGGGCTGCGCCTGAACTATTATGCCTTAACACAACAATATCTGCCTTAAGTGCCTGGATGTTCCTGCCTGTATCTACCAAAGTCTCGCCCTTGCGTACACTAGAGGTCTCCACGGCAATGGTAATCATATCTGCTGATAATCTCTTTGCTGCCACCTCAAAGGAAATCCGGGTGCGTGTGGAAGGCTCATAAAATAGATTCACCACCGTCCTGCCGCGCAGTGCCGGAACCTTTTTAATCTCTCGGGTAGAGATCTCCTTAAAAGACTCTGCCGTAGTCAGAATAAGCTCCAGCTCCTCTTTGCTTAACTCTTCTAGACCCAATAAATCTTTTCTCGTCCAGCTTATAGGCATAATTTACTGCGTTTGCATAATTACCACTTCATCTTTACCGTCAGTTTCTTCTAAGCGCACCTCTATAGTTTCATTTTTGGCAGTAGGGATATTTTTACCGACATAATCTGTGCGTATGGGTATTTCCCGATGGCCCCTATCTATCAACACTGCCAATTGTATTGACTTAGGCCTGCCGAAATCAACCAATGCGTCTAAAGCAGAGCGCACGGTGCGACCGGTGTATAAGACATCATCTACTAAAACAATATTTTTATCCGTAATATCAAAATCTATTTCCGTCTTATGCACCACCGGCTGGGAGGCAACGAGAGTAAGGTCATCGCGATATAGGGTAATATCTAAGATTCCCACCGGGATACTCTCTCCCTCGATCCTATTAATGTAATCGGCTAAGCGCTTAGCTAAATAAGCACCTCGCTTTCTTATTCCTACAAGACATAAATCTTTTGTGCCTTTGTTCTTCTCGAGAATCTCATGGGCAATGCGTATGAGGGTGCGGCCCAGTGTATCTTTATCTATTATCTTTGCCTTCTCTCTCATCTTTGACCTCAAGTGGGCATAAAAAAACCCAGCCGTCTATTACTTTACGGTTGGGTTATTATTATCGCCACAGTTATATACCATCTCATTTAACCTTGATAGCTTCTCTTGAGCTAGCTTAAAGGTTATTTATATTAACCATAAATATACCATCTGGGCTGGTATCTGTCAAGGAAAATCTGCCCTGCGGGCAGAGGCTTAAAAACAACAAGCCTGCCTGCCGCAGGCAGGGATAACTACTTTATCTCAATCGCCTCACCACACTGAGGACAGTGCAAATAGCTTTGGCCATCAAGATGGTATTC
>JAHIOW010000028.1 GCA_018895075.1 Candidatus Omnitrophota bacterium
ATTTTTTCTATACCTTACTCTCTGTCTTACAATTCGGACAACTAAATATTGTACAAGAACGTGGGATATAATAAAAATTCCTGCAATTGGGACAGCTTATCCCGCGCATTAACCAACGAAAGACAACACAAATAAGAACTACCCCGGCTAAACCGATTATTACCCAGGCAACTACCCCATCTTACTTTACCTCTGCGCCAGCATCTCTCCACCTCTTATAGGCCCTCCGGAAACACCCCCAAAACTCCACCTCTTGCTGCCTATTATCAACCTATTATAAATAAAAGAGTTAAGTTTACTTTTGGTATCAAAACAGAAGCGCATAACTCTATTTTCCCCCTGACTTATCCACAATTGCCCTAACGAATCTGGGCTCTAAACCGCTCTGTTAAGATACGGCAGACGCGAGCATGCAAGGGGTTGATTTCCGCTTCGGTTAATGTCCGTTCAGGCGCACGATAAAAACAAGAAATAGTTAAACCTCGACAAGCGCCGGGAATTTGTTTGCCTTTATAACAATCTACAACCTTGACCTCTTGTAACAGAGGAGTACCTGTTTCTCGGATGCCTTTTAATACATTATCCAGCTCAATCTCTTCTTTCAAAATCAGGCTTATATCTCTGGATATACCTGGGTATATAGGAAGGGGCGTAAATTTCTTGCGCAACTCTAGGCGAGGCAAAAGTTTATGCAAAAAAAGTTCGGCTGTCCAGACCTTTTTATTTTTTATCTCTAAGTAATCTAAGGTCTCCTTTGGCAGCCTAAGCATTACACCCGCTTTCTCTTTGCTGACATAGACAGCGACCCTCTCTGCCTCTTGGACAAAATTATAATCCTTTATGCCTAACCTAGAAAATAATACCTCTACTATCCCCTTTAGGTCTAAAACCCCTGCCTCTTCTTTTCTTAGACCTTGCATAGTTAATAAAGGTTTCGTGCCGCAGAGGGCAATGCCTAAGACCAATTCTTCTTGAGGCTGGGGCAAAGACTGCGAAAAAACCTTGGCCACTTCAAAGATATTAATGTAGTCCTGTTTTTGATTAAGGTTGTATGCAACGCAACGGGCTAAACTTAAGGCAAGCCCTGGCCTTAAGATCTCTTGTTCCTTGCTTAAGGGGTTGAGAATCTCTATTGCCGCGCGATCCTTATCTGTAGCCATATATTCCCAGGAGGCCTTATCCATAAGACTGTATGTAATGACCTCGTTTAATCCCAAGCCCAGGAGGATATTTTTTATAAAGGAGACCGGACCTGGTTTCCGGCATATGCCTATCTGTGGCCTTACCGCAGGCAAGCTCTTGGGTATATTGTCATAGCCGAATATCCGCGCTATCTCTTCAACTAAGTCTACCTCTAAATTGAGATCGGGCCGATACGAGGGAATTTTAACCTTTAGATTATTTTTGGTTTTTGTTTTTATCTGCAGCCCCAGGTTATTCAAAATCTTCTTTGCCTTGGCAGGCGCAATATTGACCCCTAATATTTTCTGGGCATCTGATAGGTTAAAATTAATATTTTTATCTTTAGTTTTTATGGCTGGGGAGCTTTTCGCTGCAATACACCTGCCGCCTGCGAATCTTTCTATCAATTCTACTGCGCGCCAAGACGCATATTCTACCATCTGTGCATCCACGCCTCTTTCAAACCTATACGCTGATTCACTCCCCAGGCCAAGTATCTGTCGGCTGCGGCGCACAACGCTAGGATTAAATACCGCTGCCTCTAACAGGATATTATTTGTGCCCTCTGTAATCTCTGTGTCTTTGCCGCCCATGATGCCGGCTATAGCCACGGGCCTCTTTTCATCGGCAATAACTAAAGTCTCTTGATCAAGGGACTTTTCTGCGGCATCGATAACAACTATCCTCTCACCATTTTTTGCCCGACGGACAACTATTCCCCCGGAAATGATATTATCTAAATTAAAGGCATGCAGTGGTTGGCCCCAAGAAAATAAAACATAATTGGTAATGTCCACAATGTTATTGACGCTGCGACAGGCAATAAGCTCCAGTCGTTTTTTAAGCCACTGCGGCGAAGGCCCAACCTTTACACCTTGGATAATCTTGGCGGTATAAAACGGGCAGTCTTTTTTATCCTCAATTTTAATCGATATCTGTTTTATGTTTAATGTACTATGTTTAATGTTTTTAGCATTAAACATTAAACTTTTAACATTAAACTTTTTATCTGTGATTGCGGCTACTTCACGGGCGATACCCATCACACTTAAACAATCTGCCCGATTAGGGGTAACCTCTATCTCAAAGACAACATCTCCATCTTTTTCGTCTAAAGAAACTACTTCCAGGCCCGCCATCGTGAGCCTATGGGCGAGGCCTTGAGGCGAAATTTTTATATCTACAAAATCCTTTAGCCAATTGTATGTGAATTTCATCTTAGAACTGTTTTAAAAACCTGAGGTCATTTTCAAAAAACAACCTGATATCATTAATACCGTATTTGAGCATAGCAATTCTTTCTATGCCCATACCAAAGGCAAATCCAGTGTATTTTTCGGGCTTATATCCTACGTGTTTAAATACCGCCGGGTGGATCATGCCTGCGCCCAATATCTCCAACCACCCTTTTCTACTACAGATAGAACAACCCTTACCTTTACAGATTATGCAGGAAATGTCCACCTCTGCAGATGGTTCGGTAAAGGGAAAAAAGTGCGGCCTAAAACGCATCTTTATATCTTGCCCAAAGACACCCCTGGCAAAAATCTCTAATACGCCCTTTAAATCCGCAAATGTTATGTTTTCATCTACCATAAATCCCTCTATCTGATGAAACATAAAAGAGTGGCTGGCATCCACAGCATCGGGCCGATACACCCGGCCAGGAACAATGATGGCTAAGGGAGGTTTGCGGGACTTCATTGCCCGAACCTGCACCGGAGAAGTATGGCTACGGAGTAATAAATTTTGGGTTTTGGGTTTTGGGTTTTGGGTTTTGAGATAGAAGGTATCAAACACATCTCTGGAAGGATGCTCTAATGGAATGTTCAAGGCGGTAAAATTATTATATTCGGTTTCAATCTCAGGCCCTTCCATTATAGAAAAACCCAAACCCAAAAAAATACCACAAATCTCATCAATCACTTGGGTAATGGGGTGCAAGTGGCCTAAATCTTGAGCAACCCCGGGCAGATGAATATCGCCAAACCCAACCTGATCTGGGGCTGAATCAGTAGCCAGGGATTGCTGTTTCTCATCAATAAGAGAAGTTATTCTATCTTTTAAGGCATTGGCCTTTTGCCCGAAAGAGGCGCGTTCTTCCGGCGGCAGCTGAGAGATGGAACTGGTTAATTGAGCAATAATACCTTTCCTGCCCAGATATTTCAGGCGCCATGCCTCTAACCCTTGAAGAGAATCTATCTGATGGATTTCCTGATTTATACTCGTTTCAATTGTTTTAATATCAATACCAGACATAGCACCCCCAACAAGATAAATACCAGATTCCTCTTACTAAGGTTCATTTTCTCTAGGCGCTGTCTTCCGGGACTTATCTGACGAATACCCTGAGCATGTATATCTAAATCTCCGCCGTGTTGCGCACAGGCCCGGTGAAATACCCCGGTAATTTCTATCCAATCCCCTTGGGATTTATAGCTGCCTGCGTGAAGTATATCTTTAGTTAAGTCCTGGCGTAACCAGATGCCTATAGCGCCTCCTTCATCGCGGACATTAATCCAGGAATATGCGCCGCGGCCCATTACATCTCCGATAACCTCGCCTTCATAGACTACTGTTTGACCGTCGTAATGTTTGGCGTTATTGATGAGCTCGGCGCTGGAGATAGGCTGGGCAAAACAGACCAAAGGTAAAAAGTAAAAGGTAAAAGTAAAAACCACAACCAAAAATTTAAAATTTTGAATTTTGATTTGTAATTTTGATTTTCTCATCATCGTCCCCGGATGGCTGCTACCAAAAATCCTATTAAGGTAAATACGGAGATAAACTCTAATCTACCTGCCCACATCTGGAATATATATGTAAGTTTTAATACTGTGGGCATATTGACATTGGTAATCCCGCAGGATAAGCCCACGTTAGCGGAAGCAGAGGTAGACTCAAACAGGGCATTTAAAAAGGGATGCCCAAAGAACATCCCTACAATAGCCCCTAATATATATAACAACAGATAGGCCAAGGTAATTAAGCACACCGATCTTACTTGTTCATCCTTTAAAAAGACTTCCTTGATGTGATGGAGCTTCTGCACTACTACCGCCCTTTCCGGAAGCATGATTCTTTTTATATCTTGTATGAGCGCCTTAAAAATGACGCCAACGCGTAACATCTTTATAGCGCCGGTGGTAGAAGAAACGCTGCCGCCTAAGGCCATCGCTATAATGATCCCCACTACCGCCAGGCTACTCCATTCATTAATAAGTTGCTGGGGGTGTATGGTCATATAACCAGTACCGGTATGCGCCGATAAAAGTTGATAAAAACCCTTGCGGAATAACATAATTATCTTTGGGTAAATACCTATCTGTCTTAAGCCAAAGGCAGTGATAAAAAATAGGATTGTTACCGTAATCAGGAACGTGGTGGTTTCAATATTCTTGAATATCTCCTTGCGGTTACCCATCCAGAGATGATAATGCAATTTAAAATTTATCGCGCCTAAGACCATGATGATCATAGTGACAAGCTCAAAGGCAAAACTATGGTAATAAAGCATATTCTGAGACTGCGGGGCGAAGCCGCCGGTATCAAAGGCGGCCATAAAAATACAAGCGCCGTGAAAAAAGGCATTCGGGTATTTCATACCATTTAAAATTCCCACTACGCCCAAGGCGACTGTGCCAAGCGCCAAATAGACAATGCTTACCAGCCAGATAAAGCGGCTGGTGTGTATAACATTGGGGAGTAATTTTTCATTGCGCGCCTCACCCACATACATCGTGAATGCCCCGGCAATCCCCTGCATAAAAAAAGAAAGAGCAATAATAACTATTCCCTGGCCTCCGATAAACATAATCAGATGCCGCCAAAGATTATGGGTAAAAGAAAGGTGGTCGAGGTCTTGGACTAAAGTTAATCCCGTGGTGGCAAAACCCGACATGGCATCAAAACAGGCGTCCAGATACGACTTCCAGTGCCCGCTAAGGTATAACGGTATGGCTCCCAATACCATGGCCACTAACCAGGAGAGGCTGACGACAATCATCCCCTGCATCCAGGTGAGGTCTTTCTTGGTATAACATAACTTAGTCAGGAGCAGCCCCGAGATAAAGGCTATCTCCATGCCCAGCAAAAAATCTAATGTAGGATTTACCTCACCAGACGCCAATCCGATAATAATGGGGATAAGCATAGTGAGGCCTAGGCCCAGAATAATCTTGCCTACATAATAACCAATACCTTTGATATCGTCTAGGCGGGGTTTTAGAATCATCTGTCGCGGGCTATAGTTTTGTCAAAGACAATACGAAGCAAATTACAAGCGCTATAAGCATGATGAATAAGGCGTAGGAAACCTCTGTGGTAATACCTAAAATAGTATTCAAGGGAAACTTTATTTTCATGATGGTCCGCCTATAATTGACCAGCCAGTAAATTTAATAACTGCGGCTCATTACCTACTAATGTCAGGGCAATGATATCGTCACCGGACTCCAGGACAGTATTACCTTTGGGGATAATAACCTCTTCTCCCCTGACAATAGAAACTAATACCGAATCTGGCGGCAAGGTAATATCTTTAATCTCTTTATTTATTACCGGAGAGTCTTCAGGCAGGTCTAAGCGCACAATAGCCAGTTTACCCCGCTTAAAACTCATCAGGTTGACAAAGTCCGCAAAAGACACTTCTTCCTCAATGATCTTGGCGATAATCTCTGTGGAGTCAACCGGCACATCCACTCCCAACTCAGAAAACGTATGTTCATTATCCGGGTCGTTTGCCCTGGCCACAGTCCGCCCGACATTAAATCTCTCTTTGGCTAATTGACAGACAACCAGATTATCCTCATCGTCGCCTGTGACTGCTGCTACTACATCCGCGCGTTCAATCCCTGCTTCTTGTAAAATGCGGGGGTCGCAACCATCGCCATTGATAACCAAGATATCTAACTCCTTGGCAATCTCCTCGCAGATAAATTTATCTTTATCTACGATACTGACTATATTATTGCTTGCATGGAGCCTCTTGGCCAAGAAATAACCTACCTTGCCTGCGCCTACAATTACAACATGCATCTTATCCTCGCTTCGTTCGGTAGTTTTTTAGTTCTCACTTGCGTTTATTTCGTAAAGAACTTTATACCTTGAACTTCTCTTTTATCTTTTTAAGACTGGTTACCTTGACCGCCGCCATTAATATATCTTTTGCTTGTAAAACAGTGCTGGGTTCAGGCAATATCACTCCATCCAGCCTTCTTATCGCCACTACTAGGAATTCCCCGGGAATATTTATCTGTTCGATGGTTTTACCCACTAGATTATTTTTAACTTCAATCTCAATAACGCCCAATTCTTTTGTCTCAATTAAGTAGCTGGAAAAACGGCTTTCAACAATCTTATCCCGAAGCATGGAAGCAAAAAGGACAGTCCCGCTAATAATATCTAATCCTAACGCAGCGTAAATATGCGCCCTCTGCGGGTCGTATATCCGGGCGATGGCCTTGGGAACCTTAAATATCTTTTTGGCCACTTGAGCGGCAATCAAATTCGTGTTATCGCCATTAGTTACGGCACAGAAGACATCTGTTTTCTCTATGCCTGCCTGTTTTAATATATTTGGGTTAAAACCGCTGCCCAGTAACGTCAAACCATTAAAGGCCTCGCCCAGGCGCTCAAAGGCATTCTGATTCTTGTCAATAACTACGACATCGTGACCTTCGCTAGATAAGAGCCTGGCGAGTTGCGAACCCACTCTACCACAACCAACTATTATGACATACATAATCGCTTCCTTATTTTTTAACTATCTCTACAAGTTTTTTAAAGGCCTGTTCATCCTTTACCGCTAAATCTGCTAAGGCTTTTCTATCCAGATTGATATTGGCCTTTTTGAGGCCTTTGATAAATCTGCTGTAGGTAATACCCGCAGAGCGGCAGGCAGCGTTAATCCGCGTAATCCAGAGCCTGCGAAACTCTCTTTTTTTAACCCTCCTATCGCGATAGGCATAAACCAGGGCGCGCATAAGGGTCCGGCGGGCTTGCTGGAATTGCTTGCTTCGGTCGCCCCAAAAACCCTTTGCCTGCTTCAATAATTTGCGTTTTCTCTTTCTCGTCGCTACACTATGCTTGACTTTAGCCATTACTTTTTTACTCCTTTTATAAACGCTTAATGCTACCCATATGGCAACATCTGTTTAATGTATCTTGTCTCTTTTTTGCCTGCTAAAACCCTGACCCTCCTCAAGCGCCTCAGCCTGGAAGCACCTTTACCTGTTAAAAGATGGCGTTTACCAGAAGGCGAATATTTAACCTTTCCTTTTTTAGTCAATTTGAATCTTTTGGCTACACCTTTTTTAGTCTTTAGTTTCGGCATTTTCCCTCATTTCACTCTCTCGCCTTGACGTTATTTCGGAGCAATTATTAAAGACATAATTCTACCCTCTAAAAGAGGTTGCTTCTCTACGTGCCCATCATCCTGTGTATCCACAAGAAATCTATCCAGAATCTTTCTGCCTAAATCCATATGTTCCATTTGCCTGCCCCGGAAGAAAAGACTGACTTTGACCTTGTCTTGCTTCTTTAAGAAATTGATTGCTTGTCGTACTTTGGTCTCATAGTCATGATTGTCAATATTGGGCTTAAGACGGATTTCTTTTAAACGCCCCTGCTTTTGGTGCTTCTTTGCCTCGCGTTCTTTCTTTTCCTGGTCATACTTAAATTTGCTAAAGTCTATAATCCGGCACACCGGGGGACTGGCCTGAGGCGCCACTTCTACCAGGTCTAGGTCATGTTGGCTGGCTAGCTCCCGCGCCTTCGGGGTAGGTACTATGCCTAATTGGTTACCTCCGGGGCCTATAAGGCGTACCTGAGAAACATTTATCCTTTCGTTGATCCGAATAAATTTTTTTATATCTACCACCTCCTTATTTGGCTTATCGCAAATTGCTTATCGCTTATCGTGAAAACGATTCGCTACTTGCGATTTGCTATTTGTTTTTGTATGTCTTCTACAAACTTAACCAAAGATATACTACCGAGATCGCCTATTCCTTTTTTTCTTACTGATACAGTATCGGCTTTGGCCTCGCGCTCACCCACTACTAATATATAAGGTATCTTATCCAGTTCTGCCTGGCGAATCCTTTTATCCAGGGTCTCATTACGCTCATCTATCTGGGCCCGGATGGAATTATCTTCTAATGTATGTTGCACTTGTATACTATAATCCCGTAAGGAATCTTTTATAGGAATAATTAATACTTGCACCGGAGCCAACCACAAAGGCAGGCTGCCTTTATAATGCTCTAACAAAGCCCCGATAAAACGCTCCAGGCTCCCCAGGATTACCCGATGCAACATTACGGGTTGTTTTTCTTTTCCGTCCTGATCAACATAGGCGAGCTTAAATCTCTTCGGGAGCGCAAAATCACATTGGATAGTAGCGCATTGCCATTTTCTACGCAAGGCATCCTTTAATTTGATATCAATCTTAGGGCCATAAAATGCCCCTTCCCCTATATTGATATCATAAGAGAGGTTTTTCTCTTTTAAAGATTCCTCTAAGGCAACGGTGGCGCTGTGCCAATCCTGATCAGCCCCGATATACATCTTAGGCCTGGTGCTTAATTCTATGCCTACATCGGAAAAGCCGAAGACCTTCATTATATCAAAAATAAAATCAATAGTCGACTTTATCTCATCTTTTAATTGTTCGGGCCGGCAAAATATATGGGCATCGTCTTGGGTAAAACCGCGCACACGCAACAGGCCATGTAAAACCCCGGCCTTCTCATGCCGATAAACTGTCCCTAATTCAAAGATACGCAGCGGCAAGTCTCTATAGCTGCGGGTCTTGGATTGGTAGATAAGCATATGCCCTGGACAGTTCATGGGTTTTAATACAAATTCTCTATCGTCAATTTTAAAGGTATACATATTCTCCTTATAATACTCGTAGTGGCCGGATTTCTCCCAGAGCGATGCCTGCATGATATGCGGGGTAATAACCATCTGATAACCGCGCCTGAGGTGTTCTTTTTTTTCATAATCCTCAATTATCGTGCGCAAAACTGCGCCCTTGTGCCCATAAAAGACTAACCCTGCCCCTGCCTCCTGGTGGTATATGTCAAAAAACCCCAGGGCCGGCCCTAGCTTTCTATGGTCGCGGCTCTTGGCCTCTTCCAAATTGTTCAGGTATTCCTCTAATTCTTTTTGTGTTTGGAAGCAGGTGCCATAGATTCTTTGGAGCATAGGATTGGTCTCTATTCCATGCCAGTAGGCACCAGCCACTGATAATAATTTAAAGGCCTTGATCTCGGCTGTGGAATCAATGTGCGGGCCGCGGCATAAATCTATAAAGTCTTTGCCTGTCTTATATATGGAGACCTTCTCATCCGCTATCTCGGAAATAAGTTCTACCTTATAACTTTCCTTTAATCTTTTAAATAAGGCCAGGGCCTCTTTTTTAGAAATCTCTTCTCTTATGAACGCTAAATCCTGTTTAATAATCTGGCGCATCTTGGTTTCTATCTTAGCCAAATCTGCGTCGGTGAACGGCTCTGTTTTATCAAAGTCATAATAGAAACCATCCTCAATGGAAGGCCCAATGCCCAACTTGGCCTCTGGCCACAATTCTTTTACTGCCTGGGCCATGATATGGGAACAACTATGTCTTAAAGTATTTAAATCCATATTTGCTATATGCTATTTGCCAAAATGGTGGGCGCTACAGGATTCGAACCTGTGACCCCTTCCATGTCAAGGAAGTACTCTATCCAACTGAGCTAAGCGCCCAAAGTGCCGGGGGAGGGATTTGAACCCTCACACTCTTACGAGCGGCGGATTTTAAGTCCGCATCGTCTGCCAGTTCCGACACCCCGGCAAACAAATTTAATTAACAACCGTTTTGCTTTGAGTCCAACCTGTATGCGATTCGAAACAATCTTGTGCTAATTTTATTTTCCTATCTAAACCGAATGCACCTTGATAATAGCAGTTTTGTAAAATCGCTTTGGCACCCATCTTGCCATATTTTAATGTATAAATAAAATTTTTGCGCTGTGGCCTAAGCGCAGAGTAAATCTTTCCTCTACAATCCAAATATTTTTCTATTTTAGACTGAAGCCAAGTTATAAATATTTGTGAACCTGAATAGATGCTTAACGACCATTGTTCATGTAAATTTGTATGATGTATCCATCTGCGTACGCTCCCATCACCATCAATTAGGCCTCTTAAAAAATCAACAAAATATTCTTCGGGGATATCTAGGTTTGTTAAAGTTAGGGATTTATTTGGTGTTAAGCCGATAATTAACAAAAATTCATAAAGATTTCTGTTAGAAAATTGTAGATAATAAGCTTCGTTAATCTTGCGTTTGTTTTTAGTGCCAATTTTGTTCCCTAAGCCAACTAGATTTTTAATTCCTCTAAGAAATTCGTAATCCTTCGAAGTAATATTTATATGCCTACCATCCGAAGACAAGCACCCGTCGCTTGTAATCAGCCCGACCAGGTACCAAAGGTTTGACCCTTCAATATTTAATTCTTTTCTTTTCTGCGGCATCTATTCAACTGGAGGCGCGGGTGGGATTTGCACCCACGCATAATGGTTTTGCAGACCACTGCCTTTCTACTTGGCTACCGCGCCATTATATCAAAGAATCTTCTTTACCTCTTTAACAATAGCCTCTACCTCTGCCAGGCAACCTATGCCAATCTTGCCTGAGGCAAGCCTGCCTTTTCTTGGCCCGATAAATTTATATCCCAGAGACTGCAATCTCCTTATATTCTCCTGCACAATCCTGTTCTGATACATATTCTCATGCATCGCCGGGCAAATCAAGACCGGTGCCTTAGAAGCCACAATAATGCAAGTCAATAAATCGTCGCATATCCCGCTGGCGATCTTGGCAATAATATTTGCCGTTGCCGGAGCGATGAGCACCAAATCCGCCCCCCCGGCTAATGATACGTGTTCTATCTCCCAACCCTGGGGCTCATCAAATAATCCGCGATAAACCTTATGCCCGGAAAGGCTTTGAAAGACAATGGGCTTAATGAGTTCTTCTGCCTCATCAGTCATTACCACTGTTACTGAAAAACCCTGCTCTTTGAGCCTGCGGATAATCTCACAGGCTTTATATATAGCGATACTTGCAGTTACCCCTAAAATAATATTCTTGCCTTTCATTAAAATCCCTTGCTTGTCTACTTTTTCTTTTTAAGCTGCACCCTGCCTTGCGCAATCTCGTATAGGGCTACCGTAGAAGGCTTAATGTCTACATTACAAGCCACAAGTTTAGGCTGCCCCTCAGCAATCTCCAGGGCCCTTTTTGATGCCAAAATTACCAGTTTATAGATGGAATAATCACTCTTATCCAGAAGCTTCTCTAAGGGTACATAGACCATAAAAGCACCTCTAATGTTAAGTGTTTATCTTGTTTAAAATAAAATCCTGTAATTCCGTTACTGCCTTTGCCAAATCTTTATTCACCAGGCAATAATCGTACCTAGGCGCCGCCAACAACTCCTTTGTGGCTAGGCGCATCCTCTTGTCTATCTCTTGCTCTTTTGTCTTCTGACTGCGCCCCCTTATCCTTTCCCAGAGCGTTTTTAGCGACGGAGGTAGAATAAAAATTGTTACTGTATTATGAGGATAAAGCCGCTTTACCCTTAGGGCGCCTTTTAAATCCAGACAGAGAATAATGTGGTTGCCCTCCCTGAGGTGCCGGGCAACAAGTTCTCTTGGCGTGGCGTAATAATAACCCAGATACTTCGTCCACTCAAGAATTTTTTTTGCTTTCAGTTGCCGCTTAAATTCTTTTTCGCTGATAAAAAAATAATCTTGCCCGCCCTGCTCGTTTGGTCTCTTTGGCCGGGTAGTAAAAGAGGTAGATTTTATTAAGCAATTTTTTAGGCCCTTGGCTTTAAGAAGGTGTTTAAGAAGTGTGGTCTTACCTGAGCCTGAAGGCCCGGAAATGATAAATATTACTCCTTGGACTGGCTTCACCTATCTATTTATTCTATATTCTGTAGTTGTTCGCGTATCTTCTCTATTTGACTTTTTATCCCCACCGCATTGGCAGAGACAAGCACATCGCAAGACTTAGCGCTGATTGTATTTGCCTCGCGCTGCATCTCCTGGGCAATAAAATCTAATTCTTTACCTATGGGGCCGAGCTTAGAGAGCCTGTTGGCAAAATGACTGATATGAAATGACAGCCTTTCTATCTCTTCTGTAATATCCGTATTTTTCAAGAAAACACTGCGTTCTTCGTCTGTGTTTATCTTGCCCAATTTTTCCTTAATCACTGTTTTAAATCTTCTCGTAAGAAGCCCCAGATTTGCTTTTAGCGTTTTTGCCCTGCCATTAAAATAAACATATAAGGCCCGGCCTTCTTTCTGGCGCGCCCGTACTAAATCATCCAAGGCCTGATTAACCAATATTTTTAAATGCGGCCAGAGAGACGCCGCAGGGGTTCTGTTTGCTACCAACGATAAAATACCGGGCAGGTGTATTATAGTGTTTATATTGATTTCGTCTTTGATGCAAAACCGGCGTTTTATCTTTTTTAGTTCAGAGATATAATTTTTCAGGAGCCCCTTATTGATAAAAACGCCTTGGCTCTGGGCGCCGATAATATTTATGGCGCAGATAACCCTGCCCCTCTTGATCCTGGCCTCAATCTCTTTTTTGATTCTGCCCTCTAAAGAGAGGCAGCCCGCCGGTAAATGAAAAACTATATCAAGAAACTTGTGGTTTGAAGTTCTCAGTTCCACGCAAACCTTGCCAAATAGCGAATGCTGCCTTTCTCGACTGCTAAAACCGGTCATGCTCTTTATCATATCGACCTCGGAATTTAAGGGTATCTATCCCCAGACCCTTATCTTGTCTGTCTTCTCGGTGATTATCTTAGTAGGGTAGAGATCTACGATTATTTCATCTGGCTGAAACCAGAGTTGAATCTCCCTTTCTGCATCCTGATCATTGGCTGAGACGTGTATTACATTTTCATAAACTCCGGATGTAGTTATTCTGCCATAGGCACCGCGGATACTCGTGGGTTCTGCTTCTTCGGGATTAGTTGCCCCTGCCAGTTCTCTACATTTTATAATGGCGCCCTCTCCCCAATAGATAAGCGCCATTACCTTACGCCGGTCGTGCAATTCTCCTTTTATATAATGAATCAATTCTTCAAAAAATGGTTTATCTTTAAGATGCTTATAGTGTTCTATAGCTAATTCTTCAGAGGCGCGCGCCACTTTAGCAGCGACGATCTCTAACTTGGTCTCGGATAACCGGGTCAAGATATTGCCGGTTAAAGATTTTTTCAGCCCGTCGGGTTTGATGAGAATTAAGGTTGCCTGATCCATAATTTTATTCCTTATCGCCTCTAACCTTATCTACAATCCTCTTTAAATCTTCCGGAGAATAAAATTCAATCAGAATATGCCCGCGTTTCTTTTGTTTGCTGATTCTCACTTTAGTGGCTAAAATATGTTGCAGCTCATTCTCCATGGCCGCAAGATAAGAGTCGCCCTCAACCGGAGGCCTGATTCTCCTCTTGCCTGTGCTGGGCCGCTGTCTCTTGATGAGGCTCTCTAACTCCCTCACAGATAAACCCTTGGAGATAACCTCTTGGGCTAAGCGCCGCTGTTGGTTTAAATCTTCTATCTCTAAAAGAGCCCTTCCATGGGCAAAAGAGATACGGCCTTTTTTGATTTCTTCTTGGATTTCTTGAGGCAGATTCAACAGCCGCAGGGTGTTAGCAATAGAAGCCCTGGCCTTACCCAGGATTTCACTAATCTTCTCTTGGGTAAGATTAAACTTATCAATAAGGTAGCGATAGGCATGCGCCTCTTCAATAGGATTCAACCCTTCCCTTTGGATATTTTCTATTAAAGATAATTCCAGGGAATCCTGATCATTAACCTCTTTGATTATAGTTGGTATCTCTTTTAAATTCAATAGGTTAGCAGCACGCAACCTTCTCTCTCCGGCAATTAATTCGTAATACTCTCCCTTACGCCTCACTAAAATCGGCTGGATCAGGCCCTTCTCTCTAATAGACTGAGTCAATTCTTCTAAGCTTTGGCTATCAAAGAGCTCGCGTGGCTGAAACGGGTTAGGTTTGATCTGGTCTAAACCAAGGTAGATAATCTTCTCGCTTTTTTGAGACTCTCTTTCAGGTATTAACGCTCCAATCCCTTTACCTAATGCCTTTCTCTCCATTGTTACACTCCTGGTTTATTTGCTGCGCTTAATCCTAAAAACTCCCGGGTTAACTCTGCGTACTTCTGCGCGCCTATTGAATCTTTATCATATAAGGCAATGGGTTGTCCAAAGCTGGGTGATTCGGTTAACCGTATATTCCTGGGAATAACCGTATCATAAATCTTCTCCTTAAAGTAATTCCTCGCTTCTTCAATAACCTCTTTGGTAAGATTAGTGCGATAATCTGCCATAGTAAGAAGCACGCCCTCAATAGCAAGGTTGGGGTTAAGGTTCTCTTTTACCAGGTTAATAGTATTAACCAACTGGGTTAACCCTTCTAAGGCATAATATTCACATTGCACTGGTATCAGCACCGAATCTGCTGCACATAATACATTTATGGTTAATAACCCCAGGGAGGGCGGTGAATCAATAATCATAAAATCAAAATTATCCTTTTCTTTAAGTAGTGCCTTTTTTAATCTGTGCTCTCTGCCTAAAATGCCCACTAATTCTACCTCTGCGCCTGTAAGGTCAAGATTAGAAGGAGCCACCCAGAGATTATTAATTGCTGTATCCAGCAGTACCTCCCTTAAATCCAACCCTTCTATTAAAACATGATAGATGCCTTGTTTGATATTATGCCTATTTATGCCTAAGCCGCTGGTGGCATTGGCTTGAGGGTCTAAATCTATAAGTAGGACCTTATTCCCGGCTAAAGCCAGATAAGTAGCTAAATTTATGGCTGAGGTGGTCTTACCTGTCCCGCCCTTCTGATTACAGATACCGATAATCTTACCCATTATCTTCTATGCACTTTAAAGGCTCGGCTTTGCATATTGAGACTCGAAAGCCTCTCTGCTAAAGGCCTAAGCTCATTATAATCTATATCCCTATAATTTTCTGACTTATACATTACCATTTCGCGCCATACCTTATAAGCTTCCAATTTCTTCTTACTTTGCAGTGGATATTTATCAAAATGGTCAATTACTATCTTCAAGTCATCTATTCTGTTGACTCGATAATAGACGCTGGGTTTAGTAAAACCACTATTTTTAGTAGGCAGGGCCTCTTTGACTCTGTAGATATTCCCTATATAGCCAAAATATTCCTGTATTTCGTCAATTATTTGCCGGTTATCTTCGCGTTGTTTAATGGAAAAATATACAGCAAAGGACCCTCCGTCCCTGCTATAAGTAAACGCTGCTTCACCGTCACAAAACCCAGTAACATACCAAGAAGTTAACATCTTAATTTACCCTACAAAATGTTCTCGTTGGCACATTTCCACACGGAACATTCCCTAGCAAAATCATCAATATTCTATCTTTATTATCCTAAAAATAATGGATTTGTCAAGACTTTTTTTGAGGTCTCTGAAAAAATCCTTGTTTTGTAATTATGGCGCCCTGACTAATAGCGCGTTTTCTTTCCTTCGTTTTAATATTTAAAGAACGCCTAATCCATCTCTTATCCTGCCCTAATGGCTAAA
>JAHIOW010000029.1 GCA_018895075.1 Candidatus Omnitrophota bacterium
CCCCCCTGCCTGCGCCTGATGCTGCTTGAAGCGTAGTAACCACAATGCGTTTTATACCTACTTTCTTATATATAGGCCACAAAGCCACAACCATCTGGATAGTAGAACAATTGGGATTGGCGATAATCCCTTTATGGCTTTTTATATCTTGGGGATTAACCTCAGGAACCACCAAAGGCACATCTGAATGCATACGAAAATCTGCACCATTATCAATGACTACCGCCCCTCTTTTTACTGCCTCCGGGGCATAGGTTACTGCTGCACCCTTCTCGCCCTCAGTACCTGCAAATAAGGCAATATTTATCCCATCAAAGGCTTCGGGAGAAATCGCCTGTACGGAATATTTCTCGCCATCAATTTCTATATCGCGTCCGGAACGGGCAAAAACCCGCAGCTCTTGCACGGGAAAATTACGCTGCCTTAATGCGCGTAACATCTCTATGCCCACTGCGCCCACACCTATTACTGCTACGTTATATCTCTTTTGGCTCATCTTGCAATCCTAACTAATCTCACTTGGTGGGGACAGTCCCCTTTCTTCGACTTCGCTCGAACAAGACGGGGACAGTCCCTTGCCGTCTCTGCTGGCAACGCTATGTTAGGTAGTCAACGACTAAATCTCCGACTTCAGGCGTAGAATAACCCATTTTCCCTGCTGCCAGAGATTTTAATTTTTTATTTACAACTTTGATTACTGCAGATTCTACTGCTTGAGCCGCCCCTGTTTCGCCGATAACCTCTAATAACATCCCCAGGGCACAAATCGCAGCCAAGGGGTTGATGATATTCTTGCCGGTATATTTGGGCGCGCTTCCTCCGATAGGCTCAAACATAGATACGCCCTCTGGGTTGATATTGCCGCCGGCAGCAATCCCCATCCCCCCCTGTATCATTGCCCCCAAATCAGTAATAATATCGCCGAACATATTATCGGTAACAATCACGTCAAACCATTCGGGATTTTTTACAAACCACATGCTTATGGCATCCACATGGGCATAATCAGCCTGGATATCAGGGTAGTCTTTAGCCACTGCGTAAAAAGTGCGCTCCCATAAATCCCAGGCAAAGGTAAGGACATTGGTCTTGCCGCAAAGGGTGAGTTTCTTTTTGCGATTACGTTTTCTACAGTATTGGAAGGCATAGCGAATACAACGTTCAACACCGCGACGCGTATTATAAGAAATCTGGGTGGCAACCTCATCTTTGGTACCTTTATTCTGAAACTCACCCATCCCCTTATAAAGCCCTTCTGAATTCTCGCGCACTACCACAAAATCAATATCTTGCGGCCGCTTATCTTTTAAAGGGCAGAATTTAGGATTATAGAGTTTTACCGGCCGTAAATTTATATATTGGTCTAAAGAAAATCTTAATTTTAATAATATTTCCGTTTCCAGTATCCCTGGTTTAACCTCAGGGTGGCCGATGGCGCCCAGATAGATTGCACAATATTGCCGTAATTCCTGGATATCTTTATCCTCTAAGGTCTTTGCGGTCTTTAAGTAACGCTCTGCGCCAAAATCAAAGGTTTTAGTCTCGTATTTAAAGTTGTATTTTTGGCTTACCGCTGCTAATACCTTAAGGCCTTGGCAGATTACCTCAGGGCCTGTGCCATCACCCGGAATAACTGCTATTTTATACATTTTGCGCATCTCACAATCTAAACTTATCTTGTCGCGGGACAGTCCCCTTTCTTCGACTTCGCTGGGAACAAGTCGGGGACAGTCCCTGCTGGCAACCCTTTATGTAATTCATCAACCCCCCTTGTTTTATAATCTCCTGCAAAAAACCGGGGAAGGGTTGTGTCTTATAAGTTTGGTTTTTGCTCAGGTTTCTTATTATACCACCAGCCAAATCTATTTCAAGCAAATCGCCATCTGAAATTCTATCTATACCTTGCAGCTGGAGGAACGGCAATCCCACATTTATGGCGTTCCTGAAGAATATACCCGCGAAACTCCTGGCTATCACTGCGCTTATACCGCAGCCCTTTATGGAGCGCGGTGCGTGTTCCCGCGAAGAACCGCAACCAAAATTTTTACCCGCCACTATAATATCACCTGGGGCTGTTTTTTTAGAAAAATCTGCGGCGATATTCTCCAGGCAATGCCTGGCTAATTCTTTTTCATCAGTGGTAACCAGGTATTTGGCGGCAATAATATCGTCGGTATTTATATTATCGCCAAATTTATGGACTTTACCTTTTAAAATCATCTCAACTTATCAGGATGGGTAATTCTTCCCGTTACCGCAGATGCTGCTGCTACCGCAGGATTGGATAAATACACCTCTGATTTTGGACTACCCATCCTGCCCACGAAATTTCTATTGGTGGTTGCCAGGCATTTCTCGCCTTTAGCCAATATACCCATATGCCCGCCCAGGCAAGGGCCGCAGCTAGGCGTAGAAAATACCGCGCCTGCTCTCACAAATATCTCTGCCAGGCCTTCTTTTGCCGCCTCCAGATAAATCTTTTGTGTTGCAGGAATAATAATCAATCTTAATCCCGGCTTGCTCTTTCTATTCTTGAGGATCTTAGCGGCTATTCTTAAATCGGAAATCCTGCCGTTAGTGCATGAGCCGATGACTACCTGATCAATGCTGACATCTTTTAATTGGCTTACCGGTTTTACATTGCTGGGTAAATGCGGACAGGCAACCTGTGGCTCTAAATCAGATACATCCCATTCATATATCTTTTCATAATGCGCATCTCTATCTGATTTTAAGCCCATTAATTTTGTCTTTGACGCCTTGACACCTTGACACCTTGACACCTCTTTTGTATATCTTAAGGTAATGGCGTCCGGGGCAATTATCCCTGCCCTGGCGCCTGCCTCAATTGCCATATTGCACATAGAAAATCTATCGTCCATACCTAATCTATCTATGACTGGGCCGCTTAATTCCATTACCTTATACAATGCACCATCTACGCCAATACGGCCTATGGTATAGAGAATCAAATCCTTACCGCCCACCCATTTTTTCAACTTACCTTTATAGACGAATTTTATCGTAGCCGGAACTTTGAGCCAGCATCTACCGTCAATAAATGCCCGCGCCAGATCCGTAGATCCTACCCCGGTAGCGTAACTTCCCAACGCTCCATAAGTACAGGTATGCGAATCTGCGCCGATCACTAAATCCCCGGGCAAGACCAAACCTTTTTCAGGCAATAAGGCGTGTTCAATACCCATAGAGCCAACCTCAAAATAATTCTTTATCCCCTGCTCTTTAGCAAACATAGCCAGGGCCTTACATTGATTGGCGCTCTTTAAATCTTTTGCCGGGGCAAAATGGTCAGGCACTAAAACTATTCTTTTATTATCAAAGACTTTTTTTACCCCTGACTTATGAAATTCGTCAATCGCCAGAGGCGCAGTAATATCATTGCCTAAAGCCAGATCTATTCTAGCTTCTATAAACTCACCCGGCTTTATCTCTTTTTTACCAGTGTGAGCCAGTAAAATTTTCTCTGCAATTGTATAGGGCATTATTTAAATTTTTTAACGACGAGAGTGGCATTATGGCCACCGAAACCTAAAGAATTAGACATGCAAACCTCAATTTGTGCCTGACGAGTCGTATTCGGTACATAATCGAGATCGCAATCAGGATCGGGATATTCATAGTTTATGGTAGGGACAACCACATCATCTCTTATGCTCAGGCAACAGATAATAAATTCTACGCCGCCTGCCGCGCCCAACAGATGCCCGGTCATCGACTTAGTAGCGCTAACCATAACTTTTTGGGCGTGGCTACCTAAAGCCTTTTTTATGGCCAGGGTTTCCACTTTATCGTTAAGCTTTGTAGATGTGCCATGGGCATTAATATAAGTCAACTCATCTGGATTCAATCCGGCATCTTTTAAAGCTATCTGCATGGCTAAAGCCGCGCCCAGGCCATCTGGGTCAGGTGCGGTAATATGATAGGCATCGCAGGACCTGCCAAAGCCGACAAGTTCAGCATATATACGTGCCTTTCTTTTTTTCGCATGCTCTAAACTCTCCAGGACCACTATCCCGCAGCCTTCAGCAATAACAAAACCATCGCGTTCTCTGTCGAATGGCCGGCTGGCCTTTTGCGGGTCATTGTTTCTGGTAGAAAGTGCCTTTAAGGCACAAAACCCTCCCACTCCCATAGGCGCAATGCTACTCTCTGTGCCGCCGCAAATCATTATATCCGCATCCCCCCGCTGGATAATCCTGAGGGCATCGCCGATGGCATGGCTGCCTGAGGCACAGGCAGTAGTTACGCAGGAATTGGGGCCTTTAAAGCCAAAGACAATGGCAATGTGTCCTGCGGCCTCATTAACAATCAACATCGGGATCAAAAAAGGAGAAAGCCGCGACGGCCCACTCTTTAATAAAACCTTGTGTTCCTCTTCTATAATCCGCAGGCTTCCGATACCTGAACCTACTATAACTCCGATCCGCTCTCTATTCTCTTTCTCAATATCTAACCCTGAGTCATTAACTGCCTGCCTGGCGCTGGCAATGGCAAACTGGATAAATTTCTCTATCCGCCTTGTATCTTTCTTGCTTATGCCATAGGCCTCGGGGTCAAATCCTTTTACCTCTCCGGCAATCCGGCTAGTGAACAACGTAGCATCAAATGAAGTAGTCTTATCAATACCGGATTTACCTTCTTTTAAGGCACCCCAGAAAGAATCTACGTTGTTTCCTACCGGAGAAATAACCCCCAGTCCTGTAACTACAACTCTATTCTCTTGCATTCTACCTTATAAAATTTACCCCGCCTGAATTCGAGGCGGGGCGTATCTATTATAAAATTTAAAATTTTATCCTAAGATTTTATTTACTGCCGGCTTTGCTATCGATATATTTAACCGCCTCTCCCACAGTAGTAATCTTCTCTGCGTCTTCATCAGGTATCTCAACACCAAACTCTTCCTCTAAAGCCATTACCAGTTCTACTGTATCCAAGGAATCCGCACCTAAATCTTCCACAAATGAAGCCTCAAGAGTAACCTCTTCTATCTTTACTCCCAGCTGCTCTGCGATTATTGACTTGACCTTCTCTTGCGCTGACATGTTATTCTCCTCCTTTTGTTCTATTTTTTCCTGATTTAAACCATTACCATCCCGCCATCTACTATAATAGTCTGGCCGGTAATATAATTTGACTCTTCAGATGCCAGAAACACACATACACCAGCCACATCAGCGGGACTGCCAAACTTACCAAGAGGAATCGCATCTAGCATTTTGTGTTTGGTAGCATCAGGAAGTTTAGCTGTCATTTCCGTTTGAATAAAACCAGGTGCTACTGCATTAACATTGATATTGCGGGAAGCTAACTCCTTGGCAGTGGTTTTTGTAAGGGCAATTATCCCTGCCTTCGAGGCAGAGTAATTAGCCTGCCCTGCATTTCCGATTATGCCAATGATCGATGCCAAGTTAATAATCCTGCCCCCCCGTTGCTTGACCATCACTTTGGATACAGCCTTACTACAATTAAAAGTACCTTTTAGATTGACATTCAAGACTGCATCCCAATCTGCTTGCGACATACGTAAGAGAAGATTATCCTTAGTGACCCCAGCATTGTTAATTAATATATCAACCTTTGTAAATTTGTCAAGGATTTTGTTTATTGCCTCTTCTACTTTTGTATAATTCGTAACATCCAATACCAAAGCCAGGCACTTTCTCCCTATTGCCTCTATTTCCTGTTGGGTCTTTAGGGCTTTCTCCGCATTGATATCGCCTACAACGATATCTGCGCCTTCGCGGGCAAAGGCCAAAGCAATCTCTTTACCTATCCCCTGGGCAGCGCCAGTAATTAAAGCTACTTTATTTTCCAGCCTCATCTTCCCTCCCCTCAACCACTCTCCAGATTAAGGATGTCTTCCTTTTTCTCTATATTGATAACCTGGGCATTTTCATCAATACGCCGCATCAGCCCTTTTAAGACCTTCCCCGGCCCAAACTCAAAGAATTTGTTTATACCCTGCTTGAGCATAAATCTCATGGAATCTTCCCATCTCACCGGCGAATACATCTGGGAGGCTAAATTTTCCCTTATCTCTGTAATCTTATATTCAGCCCGGGCAGTAAAGTTGCTGATTACCGGCAGGCGAGGTTCTGATATCGCTGTCTTATCCAAAAGCATTTTTAATTCTCCTGCTGCCTCCTGCATTAAGGAAGAATGAAATCCACCGCTCACTGCCAGTTCAACTACCCGTTTTGCCCCTGACTGCATCAATAGGGCCTTAGACTTATCTACTGCCTCTACCTTGCCAGAGATAACTATCTGGCCCGGGGCATTAACATTAGCAATCTGGGAACCTGCAACAAGACAAACCTCTTTTACCTTATCAGAAGGCAAACCTATTACTGCTGCCATCTTGCCTGGGTACTTACGCGCAGCCTCATCCATTATTACCCCTCTTTGTCTGACCAATCTTAAACCCTCTGCAAAAGATAAACAACCCGCTGCTACCAGTGCAGTATATTCACCCAAGCTTAATCCGGCAGCAAAGCTGGGTTTAACATCAACCCTAGCCTTAAATGCCTCAAATGCGGCAATGGTTACCGTAAAAATCGCAGGTTGAGATACATCAGTAGGCCTAAGTTTTTCTAGAGGGCCGCTGAAACACAAGTTAGAGATGGAAAATCCCAAAACCTTATCTGCCTGCTCAAATATTGCCTTACTCTCAGCAAAGGCCTGATACAAATCCTGGCCCATGCCTACATATTGACTACCCTGGCCTGCAAAAAGATAACCTACCATTCTATGATACAGGCGCCCCAAACCAGGCCTGCACCAAATGCATCTAAAAGAACAATGTCGCCCTTTTTAACCCTGCCTTCCTTTACTGCCTCGCATAATGCCGTAGCTGTAGAGGCAGAAGACATATTGCCATATTTTTCAATATTCATATAAACCTTATCTTTGGACACACCCAATTTTTTTGCTACCGCCATCAGGATGCGCACATTCGCCTGGTGAGGGATAATAATATCTAAATCAGAACACTTTAAACCTGCCTGCTTTAATGCCTGCTGGGCAGCCTTAGTCATAGTCATAATCGCTAATTTAAATAATTCATTTCCTTTCATCTTTAGGTAATGAAGCCGCTTATTTAAAGTTTGCTGGGAAGTCGGATTTCTTGATCCACCCCCGGGCAACATTAATAATCCTTTCTTGCTACCATCACTACCTAAATATCCGGAAAGTATACCGCCTGATTTTACCGGTGCCAATACCGCTGCCCCGGCACCATCTCCAAATAAAACGCAGGTGTTCCTATCCTGCCAATCCGTGATAGTTGATAAAACCTCTACTCCTACCACCAGGGCATTCTTACAGGTACCTGCGGCAATAAACTGCTGGGCAATTACTATAGCATAAACAAAACCCGCGCAGGCAGCAGAGATATCAAAACAAATCGCATCTTTTGCAGAAAGCGCATCCTGCAAGATACAGGCCACTGAAGGAAACTGCATATCAGGGGTGATGGTGGCTACAATGATTAAATCCAGGTCATGGGGTTTAAGCCGCGCGCCTTTTAAGGCCCCTTTAGCTGCCTTTATGGCTAAATCAGAGGCTGCCTCACCTTTAGCAACCAGCCGCCTTTGCTTTATCCCGCTACGCGTGGTAATCCATTCATCAGAGGTATCCACCATCTTTTCTAAATCCGCATTGGTTAAAATCTTAGACGGTAGATATTCGCCTACTCCGATTATGCCTACTTTACGCATTTTTTCGCACCACTCCCTTGCAAAACTTTTCTTGTCGTGAGACAGTCATTCCTTACAAGGGACTGTCCCCGTAGGGGACTGTCCCTTGCCGTCCCTGCTGGCAACACTACAGCTACTTTTCTTTTATAGCCTCTAAAATCTTCTCGTTAAACTTGCGTTCTACTTCTTCCTTGGCCACCCTGATAGCATTTTTTATGGCGTTGGCATTTGAACGCCCGTGGCCGATAATGACTACGCCATTAATACCCAATAAAGGCGCGCCTCCGTATTCAGAATAATCCATCTGCCTCTTAAAGCCCAGGAAACTGGTCCTTAACAAGACCATCCCTAATATTCCTAAGAGATTACTTCTTAAGTGCCTTTTTAAGAATTCCTGCATAGCCTCGGCCAGGCTCTCTGAGACCTTTAAGGCAATATTACCCACAAATCCATCGCAGATGACAATATCGCTTTTACCGTGAAAGATATCTTTGCCTTCTATGTTCCCAATAAAGTTAAGGCTGCTTCTTTCTAATAACTCGTATGCCTCTTTTAAAAACTCTGTGCCCTTACTCTGTTCTTCTCCGATATTTAAAAGTCCTACTTTAGGATTAGGGTTGCCTAATATATAACGCAGATACGCATCAGCCATAATGCCGTATTGTAATAACTGTATGGGCTTAGGGTCAATATTTGCCCCGACATCAATAATCAAAGAGATACCTTTTAAGCTGGGAGCAATAATAGCTATCCCTGCCCGTTCAATTCCCGGTAGTAGCCCCAGGCTTAAGGTTGCTGCGCAGACTACTGCCCCGGTGTTACCTGCGCTAAAAAAGGCCTCGCCCTTGCCTTCCTTGATTAAATTCAAGCCCACTACAATAGAGGAATTCCTCTTCCTCCTGACGCTGATAGCCGCAGATTCGGACATCTCAATTACTTCTTGGGCAGGATAGACACTGATATTATCAGCATCATATCTGCGTTTGTTAAGGATGGCTCTTATCCTGGGTTCATCGCCTACAAGAATCACTTCTATCTTGCACTCCTTAACTGCTGCTATTGCGCCTTCGATTATTGTATCAGGCGCATAATCACCACCCATTGCATCTACAATGATTTTCATTCGCATAGCTCCCAATCAACGCTCATCTTGTCGCGGGACAGTCCCCTTTCCTCGACTTCGCTCGGAACAAGTCGGGGACAGTCCCTACTGGCAACGCTTTACTCTATCTCTTCTTCTTTTTTTCCTTTACCTTAATCTCAATAACCTGTCTACCATCATAATAACCGCAAACAAGGCAGATGTGATGGGACAACTTTGGCTGTTTGCATTGCGGACAAGGTATAAGATTTATGGGGTTTAATTTCCAGTGCGTCCTGCGTTTTCTTCCCCGCGTCTTAGAATGTCTTCTTTTTGGTAGCGCCACTTTAGACTCCTTTTGATTTACAGCTACATCCGCCCGCATTAAGATTTTCGCCACACCGAGGACACAAACCTTTACAATCAGGGCGGCATAAAGGTTTCATCGGATAATTTAATATAACCTCTTCTCTGATATCCGGATTTAGATCAATATCCTGCTCTAAGCTATCAACCGGATAATGTAACCTCAGACCTCTTTTAAAATCAACCTCACACTCACCAAGGCAACGACTGCAGATGGTATGCATTGAGGTATTTAAGGCCAATGTTACGCTCACCGCATTGGTAATCTTCTCGATATCAGCCTTGACCTTTATGGGTCTTAAGAATTTTATGGTCTCTATATCCAGGTCTAATAGCGAAGGCGCGATATCTTCTTCTAAACTTAGGCCCTCAGATGGTATCTGGCTTACCTTGATTTTCATCTAACTTTTTCTTAAGCGCCTCTTCTACAAAATCCGGAACAAAAAAAGATAAATCCGCACCCAAAGAAGCTGCCTCTTTGATCAGCCTTGAGGAAAGATAACTATAGGATTCTTGCGGCATTAGGAATATGGTCTCTATATCGGCCTTTAGTTTCCTGTTAGTTAAGGCCATCTGGAACTCATATTCAAAATCAGAGATCATCCTCAATCCGCGAATTAATACCTTGGCCTTTTTCTTCAGCGCATAATCAACTACTAATCCATCAAACTCCTCAACCATTACGCCCCGGAACCCTGCAGTGGCTTTCTTGACCATATCCACTCTTTCTGCGGGGCTAAACAGAAGTCTCTTGTACGGGTTGCGGGCAACAGCAACTATAACCTCTGAAAATATCTCCTGTGCCCTCTTTATCAGGTCAATATGGCCGTAGGTAATGGGGTCAAAACTGCCGGGATAAATTGCTCTCTGGCACATGTTTCACATCCTTCTATAGAACGAAAGAATAGTATCTCCGTATCTTGCCTGCTTCACTAAAGTCAAATCTCCCAATTTATCTGGGAGATTATCTTTTTTAAAATGCTGTACAATTACAAAACCAGCGGGCGCTAATATATCACAAGCAGATAGGCTTTGCAAGGTTTTTTTTGCCAGTTCCCGATGATAAGGAGGATCGAGGAAGATAATATCAAACCTTTCCCTTCTCTGCCCTAATTTCTTAAGTGCCACAAACACATCTAAGGCGATAATCCTGGGGTCCGATAACCCGCAAGCCTCTAAATTCTCCTTAATCTTTTCCCGGCAGCCGCTGTCTTTCTCCACAAACACTACGTCTCTAGCGCCTGCGGACAAGGCCTCCAGGCCTATTGCCCCTGAGCCAGCAAATAACTCCAAGAAAGATAAACCTGTAATATTGCCCAGGATATCAAAGAGGCCTTTTCTGGCCTTATCCTGTGTTGGCCTTATGCCGCCACCAGGCATCTTAATAATTCTACCTTTATGTTTACCTGATATTATCCGCATATTTTCATCCCACTAGTATCAATTCCTCATACTCCGGGAATCTCTGCAATAATTTCTCTTTTAACAAGGCGTTCTGCCGGGTTTCTAATTTTGGGTCTAAATGGATGAGCTTTACTGCCTCTTCTTTTGCCTTTTTTAAGAGTTGCGTCTGGGTCAAAGGATTACCGATCCTTAACTCGTTGAGTCCGTGTTGCCTGGCGCCAAAAAACTCACCCGGGCCGCGGATCTTTAAATCTTCCTCCGCAATGGCAAAGCCATCATTGTATTTTAGCATTGCCTCTATGCGCGCCTTTGCCTCCGGGGTCCGGACATCTGCCACCAATATACAGACTGATTCTTTACTTCCTCTTCCCACCCGGCCGCGCAATTGATGCAACTGGCTCAGGCCAAAGCGCTGGGCGTATTCAGTAATCATACAGGTTGCCTCTGGTATATCAATCCCTACCTCCAAGACAGTGGTAGAGACCAGGATATCTAATTTTTTATCTTTGAATTTAGACATCATTAGGTCCTGCTCTTTTTGTTTTAATTTCCCGTGGATAAGCCCCACCCCGAATTCCTTAAACTCTTTTGTCTTTAAACGCTCATACATCTTTTTTGCGCCGATCATATCCAAGGCATAGGACTCTTCAATCACCGGATAGATGATATATGCCTGGGAACCCTGCAGTAGATGTTCTCTGGCAATAGCATAGGCCTGGCTTATCTCTTTTTCTTGAAAATGCAGGGTCTTAACCGGCAGGCGGCCGGCAGGCAATTCATTTATCACTGATATATCCAGGTCAGCGTATAAGGTAATGGCTAAGGTGCGCGGTATAGGCGTAGCCGTCATAATCAACACATCCGGATTAAGGCCTTTCTGTGGTAATAGCGCCCGCTGGCCTACGCCGAACTTATGCTGTTCATCAATCACCACCAGTCCCAGATTCCTAAATTCTACTGCCTTTTCTAATAAAGCATGTGTGCCGATTATGAAATCTATCTTGCCTTCCCTTATCTCTTTATAAATTTTATCCTTTTCTTTCCTCTTTGCGCTGCTGGTAAGCAGCCCTACTTTTACTTTTTTTGTCTGACAACTTCCACCGTAGGCGGACCCGCCTTCGGCGGGGACAACTTCCGCCGTAGGCGGACCCGCCTTCGGCGGGGACACCTGACACTTGATTTTTTCATAGTGCTGTCTTGCCAACACCTCCGTAGGAACCATAAAGGCTGCCTGGTATCCTCCCTGTATAGCCATAAGGCCGGCAACAGTAGCTACCACTGTCTTGCCTGAACCCACATCACCCTGTAACAGGCGCTGCATAGCTAAAGAGGCAGCCATATCTCGTTTTATCTCTCTGATTACCCTTTCCTGGGCTTGAGTTAATTGAAAAGGCAAATGGGCGATAAAATTATCCGCCAATCCACCTTCTACATTATGAGCAATACCCTGTTTTTCTTTCTTTTTGAATTTTCTTAAGGCCAGGGGAAGTTGGAATAAAAAGAATTCCTCAAAGGAAAGCCGTTGATAGGATTCTTTTTGTAGGTCCGGATTCTGGGGAAAATGGATACTGATCAGGCTCTTGGCCAGATTGAGAAGTTTATTCCTGGACCGGATATCATAGGGAAGGAAATCACCGATTTCAGGCAGGTATTCATCCAGCCCGTATTTGATCATCTGGCGCAAATTCCGCTGGGTTATGCCGGAAGGCAAAGAATAAATAGGGACAATCCTGCCTATATTTAAGGATTCATCGGATTCTCCGGCAAGAATCTCGAATTCCGGAGAATTCATCTGTAGTCTGCCGGCATAGCGTTCTATTTTACCAAAGAGTATAAGTGTCTGTCCTACTTTAAAATAATCCTTTAAATAGGGCTGATTAAACCAGACACAGAATATCTTACCTGTATTATCTCCCAGCGCCACTTCCAGGATATTAAATCCCCTTTTCTTCCAGGATTGCCTCATCCCCCGGGCTAAAACACTGGCCTTAATGGTCTGGGATTCTCCCTCTTTTAACTGGGAGATAGTTTGAAATCTGGAGCGGTCTTCGTAACGCCGGGGAAAATAATATAAAAGGTCTTCTACGGTATGTATGCCCAGCGCAGTGAATGACTTTGCCTTTTTAGGGCCAATACCTTTTAAATACTGTATAGGGGTAGATACTGATTTTTTCACCACTTTTTGTTATGGATTGGGCTTTGCCGCCTCAGGTGGTTTAGGTGGTTCTTTGGGTTTGGGTGGCTCTGGTGGTTTTGGAGGCTCTGGTGCTTTCGGAGATTCTTTGGGTTTTGGTGGCTCTGGTGGTTTTGGAGGCTCAGGCGGTTTCGGAGGTTCTTTGGGTTTTGGTGGTTCTGCTAATTTTGCTATATCCTTTTCTAACTCATCATATTGCTCTTTAAGCCCGTCATACATCTTGGTTTTTAAAGACAGTTCTTTATTTGCCTTCTCTAATTTATCCTGGAGGTCTTTTATCTTTTTATCTAATTCATCCTTGGAAGCAGTCTCTTTTTTGAATAATGC
>JAHIOW010000030.1 GCA_018895075.1 Candidatus Omnitrophota bacterium
AATAACAGAAGTTAGGATAAAAAATCAAGAGAAATTTTGACGCAACGCATTGATATGTCGTAAGTTATGATTTTTCATAAGTTATAGAAACTGGTTTTTTGAAAATAATCGGGAAGAAAAATACTTTTTAACAAACTACTGACTTTAGAGGAAGTAATGCGGCGGTAATTCAGCGGTAGAATGCCTGCTTGCCAAGCAGGATGTCGTGGGTTCGAACCCCATCCGCCGCTTGGCATTATCACGATAAGTAAATCAAAAACGATTTAAATGTTTATATGTAAGCTATCTGTTTATTCAACTTAAACAAAAGGAGTGAATATGAAGATTACAGACTTTTTGTCAAAGAAGGCAATAGCCACAGATATAAAATCAACAAAAAAGTCAGAAGTAATTAAAGAACTGGCGGATTTATTAATCAGTGCCGGCGATATTGAAAAACGGCATCATCATAAACTCGTTGAGGCCTTGATGGCCAGGGAGTCTTTAGGTTCAACTGCTATTGGACAAGGGATAGCTATACCTCATGCCAAATCAGATTGTGTAAGTAAGCTTATAGCAGCCTTTGGCCTTTCCAAGAAGGGCGTAGATTTTGATTCCCTCGATGGAGAACCGGTATATATATTCTTTTTATTGGTAGCGCCCCAGGATTCCGCCGGTCCGCACTTAAAGGCCCTTGCTCGGATTTCACGCCTGCTTAAAGATAAGTATTTCCGCGACAGCCTCCGTACCTGCCGAGATGATAAATCTATTATAAAGATAATCAATCAAGAGGATGAGAAAAAAGTTTAATATAAAAAATATACAATTACCCAATACCAATAAAATTAAGGATATATTTAAGTGGTTATATCCGGGCATGGGTATAAAACGCTGGATTGGATTAAGTGCCTTTGGCTTGCTCTTATTAGTTTTTGCCTCAAACCATTTACGGACTGAAGAATATTGGATTCTTCTGATTTTAGATGCAATAGTGGTAATCTCAGGTATCATAATTTTAATATTAGGTATTAAACGGATGATGCGTTCTTTTATCTTGACATTCATACCTTCTTCAAAAGACGGAGAACTTGTTGATATTGTATACCAAAGAAGGCACCTTGCCCGCGGCCCAAAGATTGTTGCCGTAGGGGGCGGTACAGGGTTATCGGTTCTTTTAAGCGGACTTAAAGAATATACCTCTAATATTACGGCCATAGTTACGGTGGCTGATGACGGTGGTTCTTCAGGGCGCTTAAGGCAACAGTTTGATATCCTGCCCCCAGGAGACATACGTAACTGCCTGGTTGCTTTAGCGGATGCGCCAACATTGATGCGTGAGTTGTTTCAATTTCGCTTTGATAAAAACTCGGATTTGGCCGGTCATAGTTTCGGAAATCTCTTTATTACTGTAATGACCAGATTAACCGGCGATTTCGAGAAGGCAATTAGGGAAACCAGCAAGGTTTTAGCCCTCAGGGGACAGGTGATTCCTTCTACATTGGATAATGTGGTCTTGGTAGCAGGGTATAAAGACGGCTCGTCTACTGAAGGCGAGGATAGAATCCCTAAGGTTCATATACCTATAGATAAAGTCTATCTTAGGCCGGCTCAGCCTCAAGCAACGCCTGAGGCAATAAAGGCAATAGAGGAGGCACAAATTATTGTTTTAGGCCCTGGCTCACTTTATACCAGTATCATACCCAATCTGTTGATAAAAGAAATTACAGATAGCATTCTTGCCTCAGAGGCAATTAAGGTTTATGTATGCAATATAATGACCCAATACGGTGAGACGGATAATTATAGCGTATCCGACCACATAAAAGTGCTTATAGGCCATAGTCATCCCCGCATCTTTAACTATTGTATCGTAAATACAGGCTATATCCCTCAGGACATAATTAAACGTTATGAACAGGAGAATGCCTGCCCTGTGGTAAATGATGCAGATAATATTACAAAGATGGGTTATCGGGTGATTGGGGACGATATCGTAATGAGCGAAGGCATGGTCAGGCATGATTCTTCAAAATTAGCCAGGGCTATTTTAGGGTTTATTGAAGAGATATAAGTGAGGACATAAGTTATGCCTGCCTGCCGGCAGG
>JAHIOW010000031.1 GCA_018895075.1 Candidatus Omnitrophota bacterium
CCGCAATATTTTGGGCCATCAGCCAAAACCATCCCGCGTTTCTTAGCCACAAAGGTTACTGTCTTATCTGCTTTTACACAACAACCCAAAATCTTTCCTATGGTTGCATCCAGGCCCGAGGGGATATCTACAGATAAAGTATAGGCCTTTGAGCTATTGATTATCCCGATTAAATCCCTGCAAACCCCTCTTACCTCGCCTGATAAACCCACGCCTAAAATGGCGTCAATAACTAAACTATACCTTGCCCTTATAATTCCTCTTCTTATCTTTTCTAAATTATTCTGGCCAACTTCAATTATTTTTTCTCTAAGTCTCATCAAAATCTCTAGATTGATTTTGGCTTCATTACCTATATCTTCAATCCCGCCTGCTAAAAAAATGTCGCATTTTATGCCTGAAGTTAAAAGATGCCGCGCGGCCACAAATCCATCCCCGGCATTATTGCCTTTGCCGCAGAAAACAGCTATTGTCTTAGGTTTATTCTTTAAGACTTTCAATGCTTCATGAGCCACTGCGCGCCCTGCATTTTCCATAAGCACTAATGTAGAGACAGCAAATTTTTCTCTGGCTTGCTTATCCCATGCCCTTGCCTGCTGCGCAGTAATTAATGGAGGGGATTTCACGGCTGGCCTTGATTCTCTTCGGATACTGCTGTTTCTTCTAATGTCTGCTCTATCTGGACTATGGGGGGCTCAGGCGTAACTGATTTTTCCAATACTCCCTCTTCTTCCTCAGGAGTAAGAGACTTATCTAAAGCAGAAAATAATCTTGTAGCAATAAATTCCTTGGCATATGTACTTAGAGAAGCAACCTCAAGTTGGGTATGGCTGGCATCTATCTGCTTAAAAAATAAACCTACTGGCGTAGTATCCTCTTCAGAGACATATATAGCAACCATCTGCTTTTTTAGGTCCTCAGCGTAAATATAGGCACCGATATGAGTAAGGATGGTTTTGACTTCATTATAACAACTATCATAATCGTAATTAAATGTCCTGGTTAGGGCAGACTTCCGGTTATCTTCCAAGGCCTTAGTAGAAATACCGGCGATTCCTCTTGCGCCCTCCTGCAATGTAGCACAACCACATAAAAAAGGTAAAAGGTAAAAGGTAAAAGGTAAAAGGAATAAAAAAACTTTTAAGTTTTGAATTGTAGTTTTGAGTTTTGACATATTTCTTCCTCCTCTATTCATTTATAACCTGCCAGATTTTATCTAATTGCCTGCGCGTCTCCTCTTCGCCTCTTTTGGCAAAGTCTTCTGCCCTGTGTAATTCTAACCAATGTAACCCCTGCGTATCTGGATGAAGAACAATATCCGCCAGTTGGCTCTCTTTTTGCGCCACCTCTGACTGCAGCACCTCAATACTGCTAAATACAATATCAAGTATATTTGTTTTAAATTTACGCCTTAAATACCTCCCCAAACTAAACCATCTCTTTTTGCTCGCTTTATCCAGGTCAATTTGTTGTTTTATCTCTTCCTGTTGTTTAAGTATGTCTTCTCTGGAAGGCGTAACATTAACGGCAATAATCTTCTTGACGCCCATCTTAACCAGTTCCTCGGTAGGCAAAGGATTAATCACCCCTCCATCAAAGAGCATCTCTTCTTTCAATTTAAATGGCGTAAATACCCCGGGCATAGTACAGCTGGCCATAATCGCATCTGCAAGCAATCCTTTATCCAGGACCCTGGATTCCTTCCTCTTGACATCGCTAGCTATAATTTTTAAAGGGAGTTTTACATCATAAAAAGTCATGTTGCCAAAATGTTTTTTTAAAAAACTATATAGTTTATTACCTTTGATAAAGCCAAATAATGGCAGAGTCCAATCTAAAAACCCCCAGAGAGACCCGGGTTCTCTAAATGCTCTAGTAATCTGAAGTATCTCCTGGCTGGATCTGCCGGTAGCCCAAAGCCCGGCGATAACCGCTCCGATGCTGGAGCCGGAAATAACATCAATGGGGATTTTCTCCTCTTCCACCACCCTTAATACGCCGATATGGCAAAAACCATAGGCAAAACCCACTCCCAGCGCCAACCCCACAAAACAATCTCCTACCTGACGGGCAATTCTCCTGATTGTCTTAGCATACTCAGAACCCGACTCTGTCAAAGTTAATCTATCCTCACCTGAAAATTCTATCTTAGGCAGGGTAGCGAATATTTGCTGATTCAATACCTCTGCTTGTAGAGAGGGGGAGAGTTTTGAGAGTTTATATTCGTTGATAATGACCTTTATCTTGTTTTCCGGAAAATGAAATTCTGCCTTTAGCCTCTCTATTAAATTACGCGTCCTCTTTAAATCCACCGGCTCCGGGCTGGTTAAAATGTTAATTATATCCGACTGATTCAATATATCAAAAACAGCGCGGTCCATAACAGCAGGCAGGTCTAAAATTATGTAGTGATAATCATTAAGCAAAAGGCTCAAGACGCGCAACACATTCTTCAGGCAAAACTCATCTCCCTCTTTAGAGCAAAGACAGATGAGATCTATGCCGAATCTGTTCTTTAGAATAAAATCTTTTACGCCTGTAATGTCCGTAAGTGAACCGGACAAGTCCAGGATGCGATAATCAGCCGTAACCCCTAATTTAAGAGGCAGGCTATGTATTTTACCCTGAGGGCATATATCCAGAATAATTACTGATTTATGCGTTTCTTTGTTCAGGCTGAGCGCAAGGTTCAAGGCATAGATAGTCTTACCTGCGGCAGAATAAGAACTAAACACAGAAATAACTGTGCTTTCAAAGATAATCTTCTGGTGGAGGCCTTTATTTTTTAATCGCCGAGATAACGTCTGGCTTAAATCAATAGCCAGGCGGGGTATCTTCTCTAAGATAAAATCAAAATCCTCTTTTTTGATGATTAACAGCAGGCAATCATTTATGGCCTTGGCGGTTACAGAATGGGCCTCGCCGGTAAGAAGGGAAATAATACCGAAGTATTTTCCCCTATGCAGAAACTCCAATACAGTATCATTTCCATGTTGATCCTGGGTATAAACTGCGACCCTGCCCAAAACCACACAAAAAAATGCATCGGCAGGAGAACCTTCTTTATAAATAACCTCGCCCTTCTTATACTCAATAAAACTACATCTCTGTTTTATAAGATCGAGTTCCCGGATAGACAAATCCGCAAACAAAGGAATCTCTTTTAATATTAAATCTTTGCTTAATAGTTCCATCTAATCAAGTACGCCAGTCTTGGAGACTGCACAGAACCGTTTTGCGCTGTCTCTGGCGGTCCGCTTATAAGTATTATAATCCGTCTCTGCCAGGCCAAAGCGTGGGCCAAACCCTTTATCCCATTCAAAATTATCTATCAGCGACCAATAAATATAACCTAAAACTCTAACCCCCTCGCTCATGGCCAAGTGTAAGTTTTTTAGATGCTGATAGATAAAATCCCACCTGGCATTATCGTCTTCAGTGCAGATCCCGTTCTCTAATATAAAAATAGGTAAATTATACTTCTTTAGCCTTAATAGTATTCTATATAGACCTTCAGGGTATATGTCCCAACCCAAGGAATTTTTCTTTAGGGGTTGATGGTTTCTTTGGCATACATCCAGCATAAAACTCCTAAAACTCCATTTTTCTACATCAACTAAATGCCTGGTATAATAATTAACACCCACAAAGTCAAGGGATCTATGCCGGATTAACTTCTCAATAAATGCAAGATTATAAGACCTATTTCTTAAGAAAGCGGAAAATTTATTTTTTAGATTGAGGTTGCAGGGTACAAAGGGTAACATATTTTTGGCTATACTCACCAAAGGAGAAGATAACCCCTTCCTACTATAGATATTATGTATAAGATTATATGCCTTTATATGTGTATTTAAGAGATTATTTATTACTGTATGGGCTTTTAAAAAAGACCTCTCTTGGGGCGGCCAAGAACCCACAATATAAGCACTATGTACATAAACCATAGGCTCATTTATAGTCACCCAAAACCTTACCTTATCGCTTAAGGCATGGACAATTTTCTCTACATAACGCAAAAAATATGGCAATGTATTTCTATTCTGCCAGCCGCCCAATTTAGCAAACCATAAAGGATTGGTAAAATGATGCAGGGTAACTATAGGCTCAAGATTCCGCTCTCTTAAGGAAAGTATGACATCTACATAATGGTCGATTTCTTTTGTGGAGAATTGGCCTTGCTCCGGTTCGATACGACTCCATTCAATGGATAAACGGTGGGCATTATGATTAAGGCCTTTGGCTAAATCAAAATCTTCTTTGTAGCGCTGATAATGCTGGCAGGCAGGGCCTGAAGCCTCCTTTAGGCCAACTCTTTTTTCCCACTCCCACCAATCACAATATATATTATTACCCTCAACCTGATAGGCAGAAGTAGCTGCGCCCCAGAAGAAATCCTTGGGAAACTCCATCATAATGGCTCATATTATAGCACCTTAAAATAAAAAATCCCAATGGAATTTTAAGCCATTGGGGACTGTCTCTAAAAATAAAAAGGCCGATAAAGGCGCCGGCGTTAAACTACGCCGACTTCCTTCGGCAACCCAGCCACCATATTACCTCCATGTTCAGGTAATTTAGGTCTGTGGCTTTGCGCCCCCCGATTTCTCGAGGTTTACCTTTATCGGTATAATAAAGTATACAACAAAAATACCTATTTTTCAAGGGCAACAGGCCTAAATAAATATTCCTTCTTAAATCCCTTAATAATCCTGTAAGACAAAAAATAGGAGTAACTATATACTGTATTTTGATTAAAGAGCATATCTAAAATCATATGCTGGGTTATGCCAATCGCAAAAACAACCCAGTATATACCCAATCTAAAGACGGATATAACCGCCCAAATTATGAAAAGTAGTTCTAGAGAATGAAAAAACAAAAATACAAATTCAAATTCTCTTTCGCAAATCCAGAAATATATAGTTTTTATCCTTAACGTAAACCCCTGCTGTAGATAATAATCAAGGATATGGTCTATATCCATCAAAATACCTGCCAGCAAAGATATAAGAAATAATATACCGGACTTAAAGATAATGTATATAAGCCCGCTTATAGTCAATGTACATATAATGTGACCACTGATTTTAATAACGAGCCTCCTCTTTTGTCTTTATTATTGTTTATCGAGATAAATCTGTAATTTATCCCAGGTCTTAGGGCCGACTATACCGTCTACCTTAAGAGCCTTTGCCTTTTGGAACTCTTCGATTGCTTTTTTTGTCATCGGGCCTATCTTGCCATCCACAACCCAGGTATAAAAACCTGCATTCTTTAAGGCCATCTGGATTTCCTTAGGCTGCGGATTATAAGGTCCGGGAGGGGGCAAGGGTTTTATGGGCTCAAGTGTAGCGGCGGCCTGGACACCAAGTGCACTTATTTGCTCTATTGTCAAAGGCTCAGGCATTTTTTCAACTGACTGTTCTTTTTTTCTGCAACCCGCCAGACAACTAATTAAAACTAAGGTCAAACCAACCAGGATATATCCTCTCATCGCAATTTTTAACCCCTCCTTTCTATAGCCATATTGTAATACTTATAAATCTCTTATGCCCGGATATAATGTGTTTATGGATAAAAAGAATATACTGCAGATAATACCGCCTGTGAATACCGCCCAAGATACGCCAAAAAGTTCGGCCAGGCCGCCTGCGATTAAATTACCAAAAGGCATAAGGCCGGCAAAGGTAAACATAAATACGCTCATAACCCTTCCCCTGAATTCATCAGGCACAAGCGTCTGTAAGATGGTATTTATCAGGCTGATAGCAGTAACAGATGCCCAACCAACTATGGCTAAGGTAATCAGTGAAAATAAATACGCCCGGGATAAAGAGAACAATGTCAGAGAGAGCGAAAATATCAATGAAGATAGTATGAGATATCTGCCTTTATGCCTAAAATTACCTAATCGCGCCAATATTAATGCTGCCAGCAACGCCCCTATGCCTACCGCAGACATCAGCGTACCTAATCCTTTGGCTCCCACTTTTAATATTACGTTAGCAAAAATGGGCATAAGTATCACATAAGAAATACCAAATAGACTGGTTATGCCGACCATAGTAACTAATATGACTATGGTGCGGTTGTCCTTGATAAATCTTAAACCCTGCATCAAGTCTTTCAGTAAAACAGTTTTATTCTTTTTCCTTGCTCCATTATCGATTTTTATTAATGAAAGGGCAACAATTACTGCCAGGAAACTTACAGCATTGATATAGAAACATCCGCTCATGCCAATACCTGCTATAAAAATACCGGCAAGGGCAGGCCCGATTATACGGCTGGAGCTAAAGGCAGCGGAATTTAAGACAATGGCATTAAGTAAATGCTCTTTACCCACTAATTCCACCACCACCGCCTGCCTGGTGGGCGCATCAAAGGACATCACTATACCGTTTAAGACCGCAATCAGCATTATACCTAAAGGAGTGATTAACTTTGTCTGCGTCAATATCCCCAGGGTAAGAGCCAAGAGCATAAAGGCAACTTGAGTAAATATAAGGATGGTTCTCTTATTCATCCTGTCCGCCACCACGCCAGCAAATAAAGATAACAAAAATACAGGGATATAACTTAAAAAACCTACCACTCCTAATAAGATAGCTGAATTAGTCAACTGAAATACGAGCCACGACTGCGCTACTGCCTGGATCCAGGTGCCGATAAGAGAAATAAACATACCCAGCCAATAGAGCCTGAAATTTTTTATTTTTAATGCGGGAAACATCTTAAGACTTAAGCACCGCCTGACGGCGGCAACGGGGACAGAGGATCTTAATGCGGTCAGAGCGCATAAATTCTAATTCTTCTTTCGGGGGAAATTTTTCCTTTTCGACAGCGGCGGATAAGGTGAGGTCTAAACTTCTTAAATAAAACAACATCAATGAGGCGTTTGCGTAACAAAGAGGCCCTAACCTTTTGGCTACCCATAATATCTGATCAGCAGGGGCAATAACCTCGCCGCAACCTTGGCAAAGGATAAGTTTCTTCTCTATTTTTTGGTTGAGGTCCTCCCTCTTTTCAGTAGTGGCCAAATCAAATTCCTGCGAAAGAACTATGCCTTTTTCAGTTAAGCAATTCACCTGGCACTGTCCGCAAAATATACACATATCCCAATGGACAGTTAATATTCTCTTGTCCCTGATGTCCTGCATCTCTATTGCCTTAGCCGGACAGACTTGAAAACATGCGCCACAACCAACACAATCTTCCTCATGAAACTGGGGCTTTCCCCGAAATCTCTCATACGGCTGATGAGGCTCATAAGGAAACCGGCTGGTATACGGGCCTTTAATCAGCGCCTTTATTGCCTCTTTTAATTCGCGAAGTTTTGGATATTTCATCCTTTGTCTTCTGCGTATTTGTCACACACAGACCCTTTACAGAGCTTCACTCCGGATTTATGCGCGCCACGGGCGAGCGCGTGCGCGGAAACCGGAGCAGTGAGGATAATAAATATTATGCCCAGGATAGATTTTATGCCGCTGGCAGTAAATCCTTTAAATAAAAACAAACCAAAAAGGATACTACAAGTCCCTAAGGTTACGCACTTGGTAGATGCCTGGAGCCGGTTATAGACATCAGGAAGCCTGACTAAACCCAGACAACCAAAAAGGTCAAAGATTAATCCTATAACTATAAATACCATTCCTATAATCTCAGTCATTTCGCACCCACCTCTTTACTCCTCAAGGCCTCTGCCCTCAAGGTATTTAGCTAATGCCAGGGTTGAGATGAAACTCTGTAAGGCCCAGGCAATACCAATATCAATATACCATTCTCTGCCTGTAGGGATTCCCAAAATTGCGCAAAACCCCAAAATCAGTATGCCTAAGATGTCAATGGCTACTGCCCTATCTGCGGCAGTAGGGCCGCGCAAGATACGCCAGAGGCAAAATACCCCGCAGAAGAAAAGTACATAAAAGGAATGTTTTAAAAATGCTGACTGCCATTCTAACATAGAAGGAAGAGGATAAAAAATAAGTATCCCCAAGATTATTATAATTAATATCAAGCCTGATAACCAGCGCAATCGCCTCATTCAAAAATCCTTTTTAATACCCGTTCAAATCTCTGGACAATAATCTGAGTTGCCTTTTGCATGTCTTTATCTTTTACGTCAATCCAGTGGATGTATAAAAATCCATGCTCCGGGTCAATATCTACAGTCATTGTGCCAGGGGTAAGGGTAATAGAGTTGGCTAAAAAAGTCAAACCCGTATCTGATTTTAAAGTAGTCTTTACTTTCACAATCCCTGGATTTATAGGTAAGTCCGGATGCGCTACGCGATAGGCAACATCAATATTTGCCTTCATACACTCCCAGATAAATAAAGGTATATAGTAAAGAAACCATAGGTAACGGCTGAGGTGTTTAAACAAATGCGCTCTTTTTACAAACATATCACCAGTCATAAAAGAAACAAAGCCGGCAACCAGGATACCAATAATCAAATGTTGATAATCCGGCGGCCAACTTAAAAACATCCAAATCAAAAGTGCAAGTATAAACAGAATGATCCGGCTTTTTTTCATCTTATCGCTCCAAATACTATACTAGAATATTCCCTGCCAGATAATAAGACCTCAACTGCCGATTGAAGAAATGGTCGTAATATTGGGATAAGCAATAAACCCGTAATAACGCAAATAATCGCCAAAATTATCATCGAAAATCTCATTGCCCAAGGAACCTCTTTTATTTTTAACCAGGCATCATCAAGTTTTCCAAAAAATGTAAATCCCAGAAACTTCAAATAATAAGCCAGGGTTACAATACTTATTAATATAGCGATGCTAGCAAACATAAAGTATCCTGCTTGTACTGCCGCAATAATGATAATCAACTTACTCCAGAATCCACCTAAAGGAGGAATACCTGATATGCTCATTGCTCCTAAAAGACCAGTGAATCCTGTAATCGGCAGCCGACTATTTAGCCCCCCTAATCTTTTTAAGTCGCGCACACCTGTGGAGTATTCAACGGCACCAGAATTCAAGAAGAGTAAAGATTTAAAAATAGCGTGATTAAACAGATGAAATAATCCACCCAAAAGAGCTAAAGGACTGCCGATCCCTAAAGCAAATATAATAAAACCTATTTGACTGATGCTGGAATAGGCAAACATCCTCTTTATGTCAGACTGGGCTATGGCCAAGAACGCACCTAAAATCATAGAAATAACACCTAAGATGGTTAAGACAAAAAATATCTTATCACTAACTCCTAAGATATTGAAAAAGACTCTACACAGGGCATAGACACCTAATATCTTTATAAATACACCGGAAAGCATAGCCGAGATAGGCGCAGGCGCAGAAGGATGGGCATCGGGGAGCCAGGCATGAAAAGGAACCAGGGCTGCCTTGAGGCCAAAACCTACTAAAAACAATACCGCTATAAAACTAACCATCAGGCCAGGCTCCTTGATAGACAAGACCAGAGAAATATCTGCCATATTCAAAGTAGAGGTATAGCTGTATAAAAAGGCGATTCCCAGGAGGATAAAGCTGGAAGCTACGGAACCCATAATCGCATATTTAAAGGATGCCTCTAATTCTTCTGCCTCTGTGCCAAAGGCTACCAGCGCGTAACTGGCAATTGAGGCTATCTCTAAAAAAACAAAGAGATTAAACAGGTCGCCGCTGACTATAACGCCATTCATACCCGCAAGCATCAACATAAATAGGGTGTAGAATTTCCATTTATCCGTAAACCTTTCCATATAATTTATTGAATATACCGTGACTAAGAAACTTACTACGCCTACAATAACTAACATGAAAGAGCTTAGTCCGTCTAAAACCATAGAGATTCCTATGGGTGGAATCCAACCGCCCACTTTGTAAACCAGAATCTTGTGATTATTAACCAAACCAATAGAATATAACGAAAGAATTAACAGGGCAAGTGTACCTAGATTAGCCAATATATCACTTAAATTTTTTATTCTTTTTCCAAGGAGTGAAATAAGAAAAGCACAAGCTAAAGGAATAACTACAAAAAAAGGCAACATCTTCATCCTCTTAATCTTCTAATCTTGGTAATATCAAAGGTGCCGTATTTATCATGTATCCTGATGGCAATAGCCACCAGCAATGCGGTAACTGCCAGGCCAATCACAATTGCGGTGAGAACCAAAGCCTGGGGCAGAGGGTCAACCATATTTATGACTGTTTGATCCTTTGCTAGTATAGGAGCCCTGCCTTGCGCCCGGTAACCTATAAGTATAAAAAAGAGATTTACCGCGTATTCAATAATGCCTAAGCCGATGATAATCTTAATGATATTTCTTTTTCTGACGACGCAATACAGCCCAATACAAAATAAAATCAGACATAAAACGAATTCGATCATCTTTCTTGCCTCGCCTCGCTAAATAAAATTAATGCCGTAAAAATGGCAAATAGGCCCGCGCCTACTTTAAGAGATATAGCAATGTTACACCAGGGGATAATTCCAGCGCTGAATAATTCAAAAGGTCTGCCTTTAGATAAGAAATTAAAAAAGAAATAGCCGCCTACTACAAGACCTAAAAGGGCAATAGCCAGAAACATTATTGCCCCCAGGCTTTCTGAGATAGCAATAGCGGCCTGGCTTAATCTTTTTAAAGCAAACTCTTTGCCAAAGGCAAGCATAAGATGCACAAAGGAAAGGGCAATAATTACCCCGCCGGCAAAACCCCCACCTGGGGTCAGATGACCGTGTAAGACTATGTATATTCCGTAGAGCAAGATTAAACCAACGGTTAGTCTGGTTATAGTCTTAACAATTAATGTCATCCCTGGTTCTTTATTTTGCATTGATCCTTCCTATCTTTCGCATCACTGCCAAAACGCCTATCACTGCCGTAAAAAGAACTGTTACCTCCCCTAAGGTATCATAGGCCCTGAAATTTAATATTACGGAAGTAACGATATTGGTGGCTCCGGTCTCCTGCAAGCCATAGGCAATATATTCTTTGGCTACCCTCATTATCGGTTGACCAAAATGAGGTAATTCCTTTAAGGCAAAGTAGGCCAAGACGAGAAAAAAACAGATAAATACTAAGGTAGAGACGGTATTAAAGAGCCACCGGCCATCCTTTACCAAAACCAGGTCTTTTTTGATAGTGGCACGAATCAGGATGATTAAACATAAAATTTCTACCACTAATTGGGTAATCGCTAAATCCGGGGCCTTCAGTATTAAAAAGGCTAAGGACAAACCCAATCCCACTGCTCCCACAGCAATGACACTGGAAAGCAAATCTTCAATCTCCACAGCCACAACTGCGGCGAAAATCATAAATAATAAAAGTACCTGTAGTTCCATTTTATCTTAACAGAATAAATAAACCGATCATCCCCAAAAGCGTCCAGACCAAGTAAGTAGGCAGAACTCCATTATGTAAATACTGTAACGCGCTTGCGGTAAAAAATGTCAATCTCTTTGCCTGCTCGTAGATGTCAAAGAGACCCTTTTCTGCATTTTTATAAATTGTAGCTAATAATCCTAAATCTTTTATGGTATTATAAAATTCTGTACCCGTAACTCTGTTTTCTGCCAAATCCAGTGTCTCTCCACCTGTGAATGCAGTATCTTGACGCAAAACAGGCCTTATACCTTTTAACTTAAATATCAAAACGCCTAAGAGCAGACCTATGATAATAAGCAGGGTAGATAATCCGGCATACCAAGTTCCTATAAAGGTTACCCCTGCCACCGCCGGAAGGATGAAGTATTTCAGTGGGACTTGAATAGCAAATACGCCAAATATGACACAGATGCTTGCCAGTAAAAGAGGCGGAAGCCACATGGCCCAATTTACTTCGGCTACCTTCGCCCGTTTACCGTTTACCGATTGACCAAGAAATGTGGCATGGATAAGTTTCAAAAATGAGGCTAAGGTAAGGCCTGAACCAAACATGGCCGCTGCTAAACAAAGTAAATATACTATCATTTGCCATTTGCCATTTGCTATTTGACATTTGCTAATCAGGCCTTGATAGATCATCCATTTTGAGACAAAACCATTAAAAGGCGGAACGCCAGAGATAGAAAGACTGGCAATAAGTGCGGATATATAAGTAAGAGGCATAGCTTTTGATAGCCCACCAAGTTTATCTAAATCAGTGGTGCCTGTTTTTTGTTCTACATTACCTGAGGTAAAAAAGAGAGCCTGTTTATATATAGAATTATTAAGCATATGGAATATTCCACCGGCAATACCAATAGGCGTACCCGTGCCAATGCCTAAGACCATATAACCCACCTGCGATACCGCATGGTAGCCCAAGAGCCTTTTCATGTTGTGCTGTACCAAGGCCATCATTACCGCGGCAATTATGGTCAAGGCGCCAATAAGCATAAGAAATATATTCATTGCCTCATTCATTACAAACAAATCCAGAGAAATCCGGGCTAAAAGATAAATGCCCAGTAATTTGTCCAAAGAGGCAAGTAAGAACGCTGCTACAGGTACTGGGGCGTATCTGGCGCAATCAGGAATCCAGGAGTGAAAAGGCATTGCCCCGGCCTTGGCAAAACAGGCAACCGCAATGCACAGATACGCCAGGACTGCCAAACTATTATTTAATTCTAACCTTATGGCATCCATCTGAAATGTGCCGCTTAGATAATATACTATTCCCACGCCCAAAAGCATTAAGGCATCTGAACCTCCTATGATAATAAATGTCTTTTTTGCTATTGCGTCCTGGGATTCCTCGCCTCTATTAATCAGCAGGTACAAAGTTAATCCTAAAAATCCCCAAAGAACCAAAAGCAATATCAGGTTATTAGAAAATACTACTGCCGCGGAGGCAAGCGCGGTTAAGATAATATTGGCATAAAAGGAGACGAGTTTTTGTTTATTCCTCATGAATCTAAGAGAATAAACTATAACCAGAACTGAAAATAGGCCTATTGCCAGAATCACAAAACCGCTTAAGACATCTAATTTAAATAAAGGACACAAAGAAGTTATATTCATTTTATTTTTAATATACTCCTGGCAATAGATTTAGTATGATGAAAAATCTGTCCGGTAAAATCCATGAGGTTCAAAAACATGTTTCCTGCCCGCGGGTCGCACTCCCCCAACATAAGTCTCTGGGTATGCGCCTTTCTATATTTCTCTATAAGTTTATCAACGCGCTCCTTATCGCCCAAAATACGCTTGGCAAAACTTTTATTGTCCATCTTGAACGAATTTATTATATCTGACAGCGCCATTTCAACTACGCTATATAGATGTTTATATTCTAAGAGCGCCTCCTCGCTAAAGAGTAATTTTTCCTGTATCTTTATCTCAATCCGCTCAATCATATCCTTAATATAATCGCCTATCTGTTCTAAATCCGCAACTATAGCGGCTAGAAGCATAATATTTTTTTTATCGGTATTGGTAATTTTACCTTTAGATGTGCCTATCAAAGATAAAGTAATGGCCTTTTCCATCTCATTAAGAAATTGTTCATCTTTCAATACATTGGCAAAGATATCCGGATTATGCTCCATAAAACCATCAAAGGTAGACTTTAACATAGATAATGCCAGTTCTGCCATTTGTCTTATCTTTTCTCTTATTGAAATTAAGTCTTCCATAGTCTTAGTCTGCCAACTTTTAAACCTTTAAACTTTTAAACTTTTTTTTAAATTCTCTGTCTTCTCCTGCGAAAGCTTAATCAAATCCCAGCCATTTAGTATCTTATGATCCGTAGATTTATCTATCACCGTTACTCTTTCCGTACAGCAATAACAGGGGTCAACCGCAGCTAAGGTAATTGTAGCATCGGATATAGTACCGCCTACTGCAGCCACTTTATTGGAGGCCACATTCATATAGCTGGGGGCGCGCACCTTATGTCTTATGGGACGGTTTGTGCCGTCACTGCGCACATAATGGTAACACTCACCCCGAGGAGCCTCCACCCTGCCTATGCCTTCTCCGGGTGGTATATCTTTGACATTAGCGTCTATCTGGCCGCCAGGCATCTTATCTATACACTGGCGGATAATACTTATGGATTCATACATCTCTAAGATTCTCACCTTAGTCTTGGCAAATATGTCTCCCTCTCTTTCTACAATCACGCTCCAATCTATTTTATCATAAGCGCCATAAGGATCGTCTTTTCTCACATCAATATTTACTCCTGAGGCACGCGCAGTTGGCCCTACAACCGCCCAATCAATTGCCTGCTGACGGCTCAAGATACCAATTCCTTTTAAGCGGGCATGGATTACCGGGTCATCCATCACCGCGCCCTTAAACATATCCACAGCTCTGACTAGTTCGTCTAATGTCTTCTTTAAAGCGGGTATATGCTGTTCCTCTATATCTCTTCTTACTCCGCCAATCTTCATCATCGCATAGTGTTGACGGTTGCCAGTTATCATCTCAAACATATCCAATACCGGCTCGCGATACCTCCAGGCCCACATCCAGACTGTATTATATCCGATAAAATGTCCGGCCAGGCCCAACCAAAGCAGATGGCTATGTAGTCTTTCTAATTCCGCGATAATGGTGCGGATATAAAGGGCGCGCCCTGGAACTTCTATCCTGGCTAAATCCTCTACAGCATTCACATAGGCAAAGGGGTGTGAGGTTGAGCAGATTCCACAGATACGCTCAACTAAAAATGCCACCTGGTCAAAATGCTTTGACTCAGAAAGTTTCTCAATCCCGCGGTGCATATAACCGATAACCATATTAATATCTACTACTTTTTCCCCTTCCACATAAAGCCGGAAAAATTCCGGTTCTTCCTGTAAAGGATGGTATGGACCTATAGGTATAACAACTTTATGACTCATTGCTCCTGCCTCAATGGATATTTACCCTCTGGCCAGTCTTCTGCTAAGAGTAAACGCTTTAGATTCGGATGCCCAATAAAATTAATACCCAAAAGTTCCCACATCTCACGTTCAATCCATTCTGCACCCACAAATAGAGGCGCGATGGAATCTATTTCCGGCTTCTTTTTATCCTCCATTAAAACACGCAAAGAAAAAATCTCTCCGGTTTTATCAAAACTAAAATGATAGAGTATCTCCATGCCTTTAGTGGTATCTTGTCCGGAAGCAGTAACAAACCTCAAACCCAGGTCTTTGAATAAAGAGCTTACTGCGCCTTTTAAATCCTGCGGCTTAATGGAAATGTATATTCTTCTTGGTGCGTGCTCATACCAGTCTATTATTCTACCTGCTAACGTTTCCCTGACTTGTTCTTTTATAGACATCGCTTTTAACCTCTAACTTTTTTTATCAGCTTTACCACTCCCGCGATTATTGCTTCTGGCTTCGGTGGACAACCGGGGATATAGGCGCTTACCGGAACAATCTCATCTACTGCGCAAGGACTGTTATAAGAGTCCTTAAACATTACCCTCCCGCAGGCACAACCGCCCACTGCCACTACTAAACAAGGCTGAGGTGCCTGACTATAAATCTTTTTTAGTCTCTCTTTAGTCTTATAATTAGGAACCCCGGTAACTAAAAGCACATCCGCATGCCTGATACTCCCTACCAGGACTATTCCAAACCTTTCTACATCATAGCGCGGTGTTAAGACATCTAAGATTTCGATGTCGCAATTATTGCAAGGAGAGCAGGCGGCATGAAAAACCCAGAGAGATTTGGTTAATGCCTTCAATTTAAGATTCATATTATAACCCAAATACTGCCAAGACAACTGCTGCCAGAGCCAAGAAGGTAACTGGGCCCCAAAAGAATTTCACAGCCTGGTCAATACGCAACCTGGGATTAGTGTTCTTAATCAGGATAATAATCACCAGTAAAGTTATATATTTGCCAACTAAAGAAAACGGGCTTAAATCCTTCGCCCAAAATAAAGTTATTAATAATAGCGGCGTGGTATAAAGTAAGACTGCCTTACTCAACCTGAATATTGCTAAGGGCAGGCCCGAGTATTCAATTAAGGCACCGGCCATTATCTCCTGTTCTGCCTCTGAGGCATCAAAAGGCACAAGGCCTAACTTTGCCTGCATACACAATATAGCCACGATAAAAGCGACCATCCCAGAAACAGAGGCAAGATTAGGGCCAAAATTTATCTGATGGTTCAAAATTGAACCTATCTGTATAGCCCCTTGGCATTTAATCAAGACCACAATTATAGATAATATAAATGGTAATTCATAGGCCAGGACCAATTTCATCTCCCGCGATGCACCGATAGAGGCCAAAGGATTCCTGGAAGAAAAAGCCCCAACTATTATCGCGATTGCCGGAATAATCAAAAGATACAAAATAACGATAAGGTCGCCTAAAAAACTTTCCGAAGGCAAAATAAAGGCCTTGCCTAAAATTGTCGTTGCCAAGACTAAACTTAAAAGGCCTAAGAAAGGAGCGAACAAGAAAGTCAACTTTGCCGTTTCAGGAACAATGGTCTCTTTTCCTAAAAGTTTTATAATATCCACAAAATTCTGATACCAGGGGGGGCCGACCCGCCATTGGATGCGCGCAGTCACTTTCCTATCTATCCAACCAGCCATTAAACCGATACAGGCACTGAATAAAAAACCAGGGAATATAAGATAATTAAATAATAGTCTCATTTCTTTTTAGGCTGAATATCTTCCTTTATCCATTTGGTTGAACGCACTGCTAAACTTTCTCCTATAAGATAGATATTTTCTTCGGGCCTCTCTGTTATTTCTTTAATCTCTATTGCCTTTTCAGGACAGCTGGTTGCACACTTAGGAAGCCTGGCGGATACGCCTATACAATAATCGCATTGAGAATCTAAATAGGGAATGAAATCCGCAAATATCGTTCCAAATGGACAGGCAATAGTGCAAGATTTACAGCTTGAGCAGCGCATCTTATAGCGCTTTAATATCCCATCCCCTTGCTTTTCTAGGGCATCGTGATAACAGGCACTAACACAAGGCGCCTCTTCACAGTGCCGGCAGAACAAGACAAAGGTAGCGTATTCGCGTAAAGAAGTAACGCCGTTATTCTGCGGGTGATAAAAATAATCGCAATAAACGGAACACTCTTTACATCTGTTACAAATATCCAAATCAATAAATAATCTCTTCATATCCATTAGGGACACCCTTTCTGCTAATCGGGAGGGTGTCCCCCGCCTGTTTCTTTAGAGACACCCTTAGCTTTGGCAGAAAGGGTGTCCCTGGGTTTGAATTAGTCCCAGATATCCGGTATATCTTTTAACATATCATAAGTAAACACCGGGCCATCCTTACATGCATAGAACTTACCAATACGGCAATGCCCACACTTACCCAGGCCACAAGACATATTTTTCTCCATAGATAGATATAGATCTTCAGGCTTAAATCCTAAATCTAATAATTTTAAGGTGGTAAATTTCATCATAATCGGAGGGCCGCAAACTATAGAAACCGCCCTTTTTAAATTTATGGGCAAATCCTTTAATATTGTGGTAACCAGGCCTACGTTGCCTTTCCAATTTGAATCGCCGACATCAACTGTGGTTACTACATTGACTTTCTTTTTCTTTGCCCAATCTGATATAGACTTCTTATAAATAATATCCTCTGGCGTGCGTGCCCCATAACACAATACCACCTTATTATATCTCTCTATCTGCTCAAACAGGGAGAACAACAAAGAACGCAGCGGCGCCAATCCTACGCCTCCGCCTACGATTAAAACATCCTTACCTTCGAATCTATCCAAAGGATACCCTTTGCCATAAGGTCCGCGAATTCCCAGAGTTACATTTTTAGCAATATTGTGTAATAATCCCGTTACCCTGCCCACATTCATTACAGTCACTTCAATTTTATCCTTTATATTGGGACTGGAAGAAGGGGTAAAAGGGGCCTCACCTATCCCCGGTAAGGTCAATTCAATGAATTGTCCGGTCTTAAATGCAAATGGCTCCTTAGGCCTTAGGACAAATGTCTTAATCGTAGGGCTTTCAACAATTATGTCTTCTAGTATTGCTTCTATAGGCTTATAGATGTTTTTCATCTTGCTGCTTTATTTAATTTCTTAGCTAAATCTTTAAGTACTTCCCTTAAATCAATCTTACCCGGACAGACTTCAATGCATCTACCGCAACCAGTGCAACCAGGCATCCCTAGATTATCCATAAAAAAATCAAACTTTTTTAAGAACCTGTTTCTAAATCTCTGTTTTCTTGCCTTTAAAGGATTGGCCCCGCCGGCAACCTTGGCAAAATTTGTATACTGACAAGAATCCCATAACCTAAGTTTTTCGTTCTGCTGGTTTTCCCTTTTATCCCCCAACAAAAAACAGTGGCACATAGGACAGATAAAGTTACAACCGCCGCACTCCACGCAAGTAAGCATAAACTCCTGCCACGTATCCAGGCTGTAACCCTCTTTAACTAATCTCTGTAAGATATCCTTGGAAGGTAAATCTTGGGGTAAAAGATGCTTCTTAATGCGCTCGGCTACCTTCTCCCTCTTTGTCTTTCTGCTGGCAATCTGTGTCTCTTTGGCTAAGGCAAAATATTCTTTATATTCCTGAATGAGTTCATCTGCCCTCCCCGAGCCTACTTCTATAAGATACCCGTCATTTAAAGGCGAGAGATTCAAATCAAAGCCGCTTGTTGGATATGGCAGGATATCCATGTTCATACAGAAACAGACATCTTTAAAAGAAGTGCAGTCACCGGAAACAAAAATAGTATTTTCTCTCTTTAAGCGATATAAAGAATCTGCCTCTACTCCCTCTAAAAATACAAAATCCTGTAATTTAAACGAGGAAACATCGCAGTTCTTTAACCCGAAGATAATAGTTTTATCCGCTAAATCCACTATATTTTTATCTTGATGAAAATACGCTGTTACTTTTTCTAAAGGGGAATTGAGAAAGGATTTAACGGGCTCGATTAAACGGTATTCATTGAATATGAAAGGGGCCTGGTCGCCAGAAACCTTATAATAATAATCTATCTCATCCGGGCTGGAATCTTTAATAGCCGGCAAAAATACCTTATAAATGCTCTCAAGCCTATTTATAAAATCGCTTAGTTTGTCGGCCTCGATGTAATATATATTATACATCTTGATCAGTGGGGATTTATGGGGTGGGCTTTAACTTTGTGAAAAATATCACAAAAAAACCCAAAAATAAAAAGTGCTATTCTAAAATACTACGTATGATTACTCCTGTCAAGTGAAAACTTTGAGATTGCTGAAATATTAGATTTTTAAAGAGCGCTAATATAGAATTATCTCCTGGCTTCTGCTTTCTTTGTTTTCCTTGTCATTTTAACTGCCTCAAATCTTAATTTCATCGAATATTCTACCCAAATCCAGCCTTACATAG
>JAHIOW010000032.1 GCA_018895075.1 Candidatus Omnitrophota bacterium
AAACTAAAAAAATATTTACACCTGCCTATTCAGTCCGGATCTGATAGAATTCTTAAACTTATGAATCGGAGATACTCCAGAAAATTCTATTTAGATTTGGTGCAGAATTTTCGTAAGATTGTAAAGGATGGCGTATTAACCACTGACATAATTGTCGGTTTTCCTACAGAAACAGAGGATGATTTTGCCGGTACATATAATTTAGTAAAGGATGTTCAGTTTACCGCGGCTTATATATTCAAATATTCGCCTCGGCCGCATACAGAAGCTGAAAAGTTAGCTGATGATGTAGATAAGAAAGCAAAGGAAGCCAGGCATAAGGGCATATTAGACCTGCAGAAGAGAATTTCAAATAAAAAGAAATGTTTAAAAAGATAGTTTTATTTATTGCGTTTGTTGTCTGGTTTGGCGATGCCTATTGTTTAAATCTGGATAAGATGAAAGTTAATTTTTTAAGTGGTGATTATAAATCCGCTATATCAGAGGGCGAGCGGATTTTATCCGGGGTAGATTATCTCTCTCAGTCAGAGGAGTTGTATTATATTTTAGGTTTAAGTTATCTAAAAAATGGCAATTATCTGCGCGCCTCGGATATATTTGAAATAATTATCAAAGAATTTAAAAATAGTATTTTTAAGGATGATGCGCTTCTGGCTTTAGGAGACGCCTATTTTCTAAGTGGAGATTACCAGAAGGCCGGAAGATTCTATCAAGAGTTAATACAAAGTGAGCCCTACACCAAACTGCAAGCAGCCCTTTATTACCGTCTTAGCCAAATTGAGATTAAGAGAGGCAATCTCAAGCTCGCAAAGGAATATTTAGATAAATTAAAAGAGGATTTTCCCTTAAGCCCGGAAGCAAGAGCCGATGCCCAGCAATTATATTCTCTTTCAGGTCTTTATTATGCAGTCCAGGTAGGTTCTTTTATTAATCCTACTAATGCCAAAAATCTCTGCCGTAAATTGATTGATGAAGGATATGAAGCCAGCATCCAGGAAGTGGCTGTAAATAATAGCAAGGCTTATCGGGTGAGAGTCGGTAGATTCAAGTTGCGTCCAGAGGCTGCGCAATTAGAGAAACAATTATCATCCCAGGGTTACCCCACAAAAATCTATCCCTAATGGCAAGTCGCAAACAGCAAATCGCAGATAGAAAAAGTAAGGTTATTTTTATTGTCGGCCCTACTGCGGTAGGTAAGACCGAAGTAGCCATAAATTTGGCCAAAAAAATAAATGCGGAAATCATTTCCTGTGATTCCATGCAGGTCTATAAGGGTATGGATATCCTGACCTCCAAACCCTCTCCTGCCCTAAGAAAGAAGGTAGCGCATTATTTGATTAACAGGGTTCCTTTAGGGGCGGAATATAACGTAGCCAGGTATCGCCAGGAAGCGGCGCAAAAGATTAAGGAGATTATAAGCAAGGGCAAGATTCCTTTGATTGTAGGCGGCACCGGCCTTTATATGTCTATACTTATTGATGGAATCTTTAAAATCCCATCCCAAAACAAAAAGTTTCGGAGTCTTCTTTATCGGCAGGCAGAAAATTTAGGCAGTGCATATTTATACAGGAGATTAAAAGGCCTGGACCCTGAGGCAGCAGCCAGAATTCACCCCCATGATAGAAAACGTATTATAAGGGCATTAGAGGTCTTTGAGGCTACGGGTCAGCCGATCTCTAAACTGCAAAAACAGAGAAAAGGCCTGACGGATAAATATAACATTAAGATTTTTTGCCTGAATATAGAGCGGCAGAAACTTTACAAGAGGATAGGGGAGCGCATTGAGAGGATGTTTAGGAGAGGATTAGTTGGCGAAGTGAAGAGTCTTCTTAAATTAAGATTAAGCCAGACCGCCTCTTGCGCGATTGGCATAAAAGAGTTAAAGGGGTACCTCGATGGTCTTTACGGCTTAGAGGAAGCAAAGAGGCTTATGTTTAGAAACACGCGTCACTATGTTAAAAGGCAGTTGAGTTGGTTTCGCAAGGATAAGCGCATAAAGTGGATTAATGTCAATGCTCAGCAGGGGCCTAAAGAAATAGCGGATAAAATTATATGCCAATTGAAAGAGCGCTGTTAGTTACTGTAAAATTAGATTCGGAGAAAGACAACTGGCCGATTGAAGATGTTGCCTCTGAACTAGAAGAATTGGTCTCTACCTGTGGGGCAGAGGTTGTAGATAATATCTATTGCCGTTGCGCTAAACCTACCTCTAATCTTTTTATTGGTAAAGGTAAAACCGAGGAGTTAGCCCTTATCTGCCAGGAAGAAGGGATAGATACCGCTGTCTTCAGCTGCGATTTGTCAGGGACACAGCAGAGAAATCTGGAAGAGATAATAGGCAAAAAGACTATTGACCGCACCCAACTGATTTTAGATATCTTTGCCCGCCATGCCAAAACCCCTGAGGGAAAGACCCAGGTGGAGCTGGCGCAATTGCAGTATCTTATGCCCAGGCTTGTAGGAAAAGGAATAATGCTTTCCCAATTAGGCGGGGGTATTGGTACCAGGGGCCCCGGCGAACAGAAGTTAGAGGTTGAGCGCCGAAGGATTAGAAAAAGGATTGAGAAACTAAAAGAGGATTTAAGGCATTTGAGTCTGCATCGGCTGACCCTGAGAAAAAAACGGAAAGAAAATAATATACCTAGCGTGGCCTTAGTGGGTTATACCAATGCCGGCAAATCCACACTATTAAATACCTTAACCGCTTCCGGGCAACTGGTGCGCGACAGTCTTTTTACCACCTTGGACCCTATCTCCAGGGTCTTACGCCTGGCCAATGGAGAAAATATTGTTATCTCCGATACCGTAGGGTTTTTACATAATCTACCGCATTATCTCATTGAGGCCTTTAAGGCTACCCTGGAAGAAGTATTAGAGGCAGATTTGCTGGTTCATGTTTTGGATGCCAGCCATAGCCGCCTCTACGAACAGGCCAAGGCAGTCAGTGTGGTATTAAAGGAGTTGGGCATAGAAGAGAAGCCCATAATTACTGCCTTAAATAAGATTGATCTCTTGGATGATGCCTCCTGGCTGGCCAGATTAACCCAGGATTTCCCTAACGCTGTAGTTATTTCTGCTAAACTAAATCAGAATCTGGATAGATTATTGCACAAGATTCAGGGGCATTTTCAATCTAAGATGGCCTCCTGGCAAGGTATTATTCCTTATTCGCGCACGGATTTAGTAGATCTATTTTACCGCCAGGGCCGGGTAACAGAGATAAAATATCTCCAGAAGGGAATAAAGATTAAGGCAAATTTGCCAAAGACTGTTGTTTTTAACCTTTTAAAAAATAAAGAGATCATAGTGTAGGTTAGATACAAAAGTAGTGGGGGGTCAACGACCTAAACTGCTTTCTCTCTTGCGGGACCGTCAACTCTCTGGTATTGTAGTAGAACATAAAGACAGACTGGTTAGATTTGGCAGTGAATATCTGGAGGCTCTTTTAGAATCGTCTGGCAGGAGATTGATTGTTATGGAGATAACCGAAATGAAAGATGATTTAGTCCAAGATATGATTGATGGCTTAACTTCTTTTTGTGCCAGGCTCTACGGAAGGCGATCTGCAAAAAATAGAGCAAGGAAGGTCCTTAGGGAGATTACGGGGTGAAAGTTCAAAAGGCATACAGATATGAGCTAAAGCCCAATAATGTTCAGAAGACACTGTTGGCAAAACACGCAGGAGTGGCACGATTTGCCTACAACTGGGGATTAGCAAGACGCAGAGAAGAATATCAGTGCACAGGAAAATCCTCTAATGCAATTGAACAGCATAGACTTCTCAACGCCTTAAAGAAGACGGAATTTCCCTGGATGTATGAGGTCTCTAAATGTGCCCCTCAAGAAGCCTTAAGAGATTTAGATAGAGCTTACCAAAACTTCTTCCGTAAGCTAAAGAATGGAGAGAAGCCAGGATTTCCAAAGTTTAAGAAGAAAGGCATTCATGATTCCTTTCGATTGACCGGGCTATTCAAGATTTATCCTTCTCATATTCAGCTACCGCGCCTTGGTAAAATCAAAACAAAAGAGAACACAGCGAAATTCAAATGGAAGATATTGTCTGCGGCTGTTTGTCGGATTGCTGATCGCTGGTTTGTTTCTTTGAGTGTTGATTGTGAAGTAGTTGAACCTAAAGAGATAAAAAAAGAAGTGGTAGGTATAGACAGGGGGCTGGAGAAATTTGCCTGTGTTTCAGATGACTCAACTTTTTATGCCCCCAAACCTTTGAAGAAACTATTAAAGAAACTTCAGCGTCTTTCAAGATCTCAGAGTCGTAAGGTAAAAAGAAGTAGCAACAGACGAAAGTCTGCGATAAAGCTTGCCAAACTCCATTATCGCATTTCCAATATCCGCAAGGACTTCATTCACAAACTAACCACACAGCTTGCGAAAACCAAGCAGGTTCTCTGTGTGGAGAGTTTAAATACAAAAGGGATGATGCAGAATCGCCATCTGGCAAGAAGCATTAGTGACGTAGCCTGGGGAGAGTTTGTCAGGCAGCTTGAGTATAAGTGCCTCTGGTATGGAAGTCATTTAGTCAAAGCACCTGTTAAGTTTCCTTCAACTAAGATGTGCAGTCGGTGTGGACATATCAACCCTGCGCTCTTATTGTCTCAAAGAACCTTTCAATGCGAAGATTGTCTTATGGAATGTGATCGAGATATCAACGCAGCAAAAAACCTCGAAAGATATGCTTTAATTACCGTAAGTTCTACGGGAATTGACGCCTGTGGAGAGGCAGTGCAGCAAGGCTCCTCTGTGAAGCAGGAAGAAAACGCTGTTTATCCCGGTGGGATAAATGGGTAAGTTTTTTGGAACGGGTTGACAAAGCCATAATTTATGCTAATATTAGTATTTAGCATTCTTAAGGCAAGAGTGCTAACGGGAGAGGATATATGGTCAGAACAGTTGATTATGAAACAAGAAAAAGGGCAGTTTTAGCCGCAGCCATAAACAGGTATATCAAAGAGGCAATTCCGGTTTCTTCGGAAGAGATTGCCGGAGACTTTGATTTGAGTTCCGCTACCATAAGAAATATTTTTAGCGACTTGGAAAACGACGGTTACCTTACGCACCCATATACTTCTGCCGGCAGAATCCCAACAAATAAAGGCTACCGTTACTATGTGGATTTTCTCATTTCGCAAATGGGGATTTTAGATGCCGAAAAAGAACAGATTAACCAGGAGTATAAAAGACATGTCAGGAAAATTAACCGGTTAGAAAATATCGCCGAGATATTGGATAAAACTTCGGAGGTCATATCTACCTTTACGCATTATGCGGCTATCACTTCGTTTATAGAGTTAGAGGATAGATTTTTTTATAAAGGAATAAGCCTTATCTTGAATCAACCCGAATTTCAGGATTACGAAAGGATCCGCCTTTTAATCAGGTTGTTAGAGGATAAGCAGCAGTTACTTAATGTTATTAATCGCGATTTTACGGAAAAAGTAAAAGTGTTCATTGGCGAAGAATTAAGCTGCCCGGAGATAGAAGATTGCGCCCTGGTTATTTCCAGCTATCGCTTAAAGGATAGGCCTGTGGGGAGGGTGGCGGTATTAGGGCCAAGACGCATGGAATATAAGCACACCATTCCTACATTAGAATATATATCTCAGGTATTGACTGAGGCGCTGGAGGAGATTTAGCGATGAACATGGAAGACAAAGATAAAAAAGAACCAAAAAAACAAGACGAGAATCAGCAAGAGAAGGTTATTTCTTTAAAGGAATCCGAATATTTAACCTTAAAGGAAGAAGCCGATAAGGCAAGAGAATATTGGGATAGGCTGCTTCGGCTTCAGGCGGATTTTGAAAACATACGCAAGCGCCTGGAAAAAGAAAAACAGGATTTTATTAAATTTGCCAATGAAGGCATTATATTAGAGTTATTAAACATACTGGATGATTTAGAGCGCAGCGTGGAACTGGCGCAGTCCCAGCATCAGGATTTATCTGTTTTTTTAAAAGGTGTAGAGATAATCTTAGCGCATCTGTATGATATGCTAAAAGGCTACGGTATCAAGCCCATCAAGGCAGAGGGTAAGTTATTTGACCCGCATCTGCACGAGGCCCTGATGCAGGCGGACGATAAAAATCTACCGGAGCATACAATAATAGAAGAGCTGCAAAAAGGTTATTTATTGAATGACCGTGTGATTAGAACTGCAAAAGTAAAAGTTTCTAAAAAATCTATGTAAAATAATGTTTCCCCTCGCAGGGGCTCGGGGTCATTTTCCCCCAAGCGCCTGAGGCTGGGGAAAAATGAGGAGGTTAACCATGGCAAAGGTAATCGGTATTGATTTGGGAACATCTAATTCTGCGGCCGCAGTAATGGAAGCCGGCAGGCCGACAATTATTCCTTCAGCAGAGGGCGCGGGCGTAGCTTCAGGAAAGGCCTTTCCTTCTTATGTTGCTTTTACTAAAGACGGCCAACGCCTGGTGGGTGAACCGGCAAGGCGCCAGGCAGCCATAAATCCCGAAGGAACAATCCAGGCAGCCAAACGCAAGATGGGCAGTGACTATAAATTTAAGGTCTTTGACAAAGAATATACTCCGCAGCAGATTTCTGCCTTTATCCTTCAGAAAATAAAGCAGGATGCAGAAAGCTATTTAGGAGATAAAGTTCAGGAGGCAGTAATCACCTGTCCGGCTTATTTTGATGATAACCAGAGGACAGCCACAAAAGATGCAGGAGAGATTGCCGGGTTAAAGGTCTTAAGGGTTATTAACGAGCCCACAGCAGCCTGTCTGGCATACGGCCTGGAGAAGTCGCAAAAGGAACAGAAGATTATGGTTTTTGATTTTGGCGGGGGGACATTAGATGTAACTGTTATGGAAATGGCTCAAGGCGTATTTGAGGTTAAAGCAACCTCAGGGGATACGGAATTAGGCGGCACTGATATGGATGAGTTGTTGATAAAACATATTGCGGATCAATTCAAGCGCGAAACAGGCCTTGATTTACGCAATGATAAAATGGCCATACAGAGGTTACGCGAGGCAGCAGAGAAGGCAAAGGTGGAATTGTCCTCAACTCTGGCCACAGACATAAATCTACCCTTTATTACTGCTGATGCTGCCGGGCCCAAACATTTAACTATGTCTATTACCCGGGCGAAATTAGAGGAACTTGTTTCTCCGATAATTGAAAAATGCCGGCATCCTATGGAGCAGGCAATTGCGGATGCTAAATTAACAGCCGGGGATATTGACCGCATTATTATGGTTGGAGGCCCGACGCGCATGCCTGTTGTCCAGAAATTTGTTGAGGATTACGCGGGTAAGAAGATTGAGCGCGGAGTCGACCCTATGGAATGCGTAGCGCTGGGGGCTGCGATTCAGTCAGCAATTATCAAAGGCGATGTTAAAGATGTTTTATTGCTGGATGTTACGCCCCTATCTTTGGGTATTGAAACCTTAGGCGGAGTAAATACAAAGCTTATCGAGAGAAACACCACTATCCCTACCAGGAAAAGCCAGATTTTCTCAACCGCTGCTGATAATCAGACCGCAGTTACTATCCGCGTAATTCAGGGTGAGCGGCCAATGGTAGATGCAGAGGGTAACGTAGAGCTGGGTAGATTTGATTTGGTAGGTATACCCTCGTCGCCACGCGGCGTTCCGCAGATTGAGGTGGCATTTAATATAGACCAAGACGGTATTGTGCATGTTTCGGCTAAGGACCTGGGTACAGGCAAGGAGCAGTCTATACGCATTACCGCACCCAAGAAGCTCTCCAAGGAAGAGATTGAGCAGATGGTTCGCGAAGCAGAGAAGTTTGCTGCCGAAGATGTTAAGAAAAAGGAAGAAGTGGAAACCATTAACCAGGCGGATAGCCTGGTTTATACAACTGAAAAGTCGCTTAAGGAATATGGCGATAAGATTAACCAGAATGAGCGCGCAGATATCGAAGCCAGAGCCAATGATCTAAAGGCAGCAATAAAGGATAAAAATGTAGACAGGATCAAAAAAGGCATGGAGGATTTAACTAAGGCCGCTCATAAACTGGCAGAGGAGATTTATAAACAAGCGGCAGCAAAACAGCAGAAGGAACAACAGAAGTCCGGGACTACAGAACAGAAGGCAAAGGAAAGTCCGCAAGAAGATCAGAAGGATAAAGAAAAAGAAGATATAATTGATGCCGAATATAAGGAAGAAGACGATAAGAAATAATGACTAGCAAACGCGACTACTACGAAATACTAGGTGTTAAAAAGAACGCCACTCTGGATGAGATAAAAAAGGCGTACCGGGGATTAGCGCTTCGCCATCACCCGGATAGAGTGCCTCATGAGCAGAAGAAAGAGGCAGAAGAGAAATTTAAAGAGATATCAGAGGCCTATGCTGTGTTATCTGATTCAAAGAAGCGCGCTCTTTACGATCAATACGGCCATTCTGGAATAGATCAGAAATACGCCTATGAGGATATCATGCGGGGCGGAGACTGGAGTGACCTTGGCGATATTGGAGGCCTCGGAAACATCTTGAAAATGTTCATGGGCGGCCTCGGAAGTGGGGATATTGACAACGCCTTTGACAGTTTTTTTGGATTTGAGGAACAGGGTCGGCAAACACGGCGTAAAGGCAGGAATCTGGAGATTGCGGTTGGAATTTCTTTGGAAGAAGCAGCCAGTGGCGTAGAGAAATCGATAACAATACCTCGCTATGAATTCTGTTCAGCATGTGGGGGAAACGGCGTCAAACCAGGGACGAAGCGGGTAGTCTGTTCACAGTGTAAGGGTCAAGGAAGAGTTGCCTTTGTGCGAGGCGGATTTCAATTTGTCCAACCGTGCCCCAAATGTGGGGGCGAGGGAAAACTGACACAGTCGCCGTGTCCTGCATGTCACGGCGAAGGCAAGCAGAGAGAAACACACCATATAAAGGTGAGGATTCCCGCCGGCGTGTATACCGGCTCTAATCTCCGGGTTCGGGGAGAAGGCGAAGCAGGCACTGCCGGCAGAGGCGATTTATATGTAGTTATCGAGGTAAGCCCGCATCCGGTTTTTCAAAGGCATAATAATGATATATTGACCGAAGTAACCATCAGCCTGACAAAAGCAATATTGGGCTCTGAGATAGATGTGCCTACGCTTAATGGCCACGTTAAAATGAAGATACCTTCCGGTACCCAGAGCGGAAGAGTTTTTCGGCTTAAAGACAAAGGTATACTTGATTTACGCTTGCGTGGCCGCGGTGATGAATTAGTCAGAGTTATTGTAGATATCCCCAGGGATCTTACTGCTGGACAGCGCCGGCTAATTGAAGAATTTGCTAGAATCTCAGGTGATGATATAAGTAAGGAAACTTTTAAAGAGAAGATAACGAAAGCATTTAAATAAGGGAAATATATGCCTACCTATGAATATGAATGTAGTCATTGCGGTTATAAGTTCGAACTCTCTCAAGGGATGAAAGATAAACATATAAAAAACTGCCCTCAGTGTAAGAAAGAAGTAAAACGGCTTATAGGCAGTGGCGCAGGGATAATCTTTAAGGGTTCGGGTTTCTATGCTACCGATTATCGCAAGAATACAAAGCCCGGCTTACAAGATAAAAAAGACAATGTCTGCCCGGCGGCAAAACAAGGGTGTAATGGCTGCGCGCATAAAGAAATTCATTAAATACTGGTTACCGGTAATAATTTATGCCCCGCTTATATTTTACTTATCTTCTATCCCCGGAAAAGATGTACCTCAATTATTCATCGGACAAGATATACTCTTCCATATTATAGAATATGCTATATTGGCGTTATTAATTAATCGGGCTTTAAAGAATTACAATCCTAAACTAATTTATGCCAGACGTTTTCTCTGGGTATTTTTTGTCTCTGTCATCTATGCCGCAAGCGATGAATACCATCAGATGTTTGTTCCGGGCAGGTGTGCCTCGGGTTTTGATTTATGCATTGATGGTATAGGCAGCTTGATAGGAAGTTTACTATATCGATGACCAGAATCAAACCTTTTAGAGCAATCGTTTATAATCAAGAAAAGATTAAAGATTTAACCAGGGTTGTATGCCCGCCTTACGATATAATCTCTCCCCTCAGCCAACAATACTACCATAATCTAAACCCCTACAATTTTATTCATATACTTTTAGGTAAGGATATAACCGGTGAAAATAAATATCGCCGGGCAGCTAACTATTTTAAGGACTGTTTAAAAAACAGGATACTTATCCATGACGAGAAGCCGGCGGTATATTTCTATAGCCACCAGTATAATCTGAGAGGAGAAAAGAGAATACGCCTGGGGTTTATTGGGCTCCTATATTTGGATTCAGATATATTCGGTCATGAGCGCACGCGCCTTGAACCTAAAGAGGATAGATTAAAACTTCTCAAAAATGTTAAGGCAAACCTAAGCCCCATATTCGTTCTTTTCCCTGACTCCAAACGCATTATTCAACGGCTCTATCAACAAGATATTGAGCATAGAAAGCCGTTTATTGATATAATAGATAACGAGAATGCCGTCCACAAATTATGGAGACTGGATTCGCCAGATACCCTGAATAGGATTCAGGCTGGTATGCAGAAGGAGAATATTTTTATTGCCGATGGCCACCATCGCTATGAAGTTGCCTGCGCTTATAGAAACCAGATAAAACGAAAATCAGGCGCTATAAAAGGAGACGGGGATTTTAATTATATCATGGCCTATTTTACGAATGTAGCATCACGCGGGCTTACTGTCTTACCTATCCATCGCCTGGCCAAGCTAGACTCCAAATTGGATATGGAGGATTTTAAGGTTGTGCTTTCTGAATATTTTGATGTAAGAGAGGTAAAGGATAAAACACAGTTCTTCTTTTTGATGGAGAAAGGAGGACAGACAGAGCATGTATTAGGGATGTATAAGAATAAAAGATATTGGCTCCTGCGTTTGAAGAATATTAAGATCTTAGATAAAATGATCAGCGATAGGCCCCCTGAATATAAATCATTGGATATATCTATTTTAAATTATATAGTTTTGAAAAAGATTTTAGGAATTAATTTAGAAGATAAAGAAAGGCTTGTATTTAGCCCTAATCCGGATGAACTGATTGAATCTGTGGATAATAACCAGTTATATATTGCCCTATTTTTGAATCCGGCAAAGATACAACAGATTACTTCACTTGCTTTAAATAATGAAAAGATGCCTGCTAAGACTACTTACTTTTACCCTAAGGTCTTATCTGGTTTGGTAATAAATAAATTTGAGTAAGAGGGACTAATGGCATTATTTGGTAAACCCAAATATACAATCGTAAGGTTAAAAAAGAAAGAGATCCCGGATGGGCTCTGGACAAAATGCGATGGCTGTTCCGAGGTCCTCTATAATAAAACCCTTGAAGAGAACCTTAGGGTTTGTCCAAAGTGTAATCATTATTTTACATTAGGCGCTTACGAAAGAATAAATATGCTTTTGGATAAAGATACATTTCAGGAATACGATAAAGATATGATTTCTTCCGATCCGTTAGGTTTTAAAGGGCCTAAAACTTATATAGATAAACTACTCCAGGAACAGCAGGCAACAGGTTTGAAAGAGGCGGTTGTGACGGGTGAGGGGCTGCTGGATAATAAGGGTATAGTTATTGCGGTTACGGATTCACGCTTTATTATGGGTTCAATGGGTTCGGTGGTAGGTGAGAAGATAACCCGGGCTACTGAGGCTGCCACAAAAAATAAACTCCCTTTGATTATTGTATCCGGTTCTGGCGGCGGCGCCAGGATGTACGAAGGCATGTTTAGCCTTATGCAGATGGCCAAGACCTCAGCCGCGCTTTCCTTGCACCATCAAAAGAAACTCCTCTTTATTTCGGTACTTACCAATCCGACTATGGCAGGCGTAATGGCTTCGTTTGCCGGATTGGGCGATATAATTATTGCAGAACCAAAGGCATTAATCGGTTTTACCGGGCCACGGGTTATTGAACAGACTATAAGGCAGAAATTACCACCGGGGTTTCAACGTTCAGAATTTCTCCTAGAACACGGCCTCATAGATAAGATAGTACATCGTAATAATCTAAAAACCACTTTGAGTCAATTACTTGACTATCTGAGTTGATTTTAATATAAAAGGTTACCAACGCTAAACTAAAAAGTAGTAAGATGGCGCAGGTAAGTTTGAGAAATATCTCTAAGGTTTTCTCCGGTGGCGTGAAGGCAGTGGATAAGTTAAGCCTGGGAGTTGAGAACAAGGAATTTATGGTTTTAGTCGGTCCTTCCGGATGCGGCAAATCTACGACCTTAAGAATGATTGCTGGCTTAGAAGATATAACCGAAGGCCAGATATATATAGGAGATAAACAAGTTAATGATGTGCCGGCCAAAGACCGCGATATTGCCATGGTTTTTCAAAATTACGCCCTTTATCCCCATATGACTGCTTTTGAAAATATGGCGTTTGGTCTAAAACTCAGGCATTATTCCAAATCAGAGATTATTCAACGCGTAAATGAGGCCGCGGATATTTTAGGCATAAAGCATTTGCTTGGCCGCCGGCCCCGTGAACTTTCAGGCGGGGAGAGACAACGCGTGGCGGTGGGAAGGGCGATTGTGAGGAAACCGCTGGTATTCCTGTTTGATGAACCCTTAAGTAACCTGGATGCAAAGATGAGAGTCCAGATGCGCACAGAGATCAACCGGCTGCATATCAGGCTTCAGACCACAATAATATACGTAACCCATGACCAGACTGAGGCTATGACCATGGGTGATAGGATTGCGGTAATGAAAGACGGTATTTTACAACAGTTAGCCGATCCGGTAACTATTTATGATTACCCGGTAAATAAATTTGTTGCTGGTTTTATTGGTTCGCCGCCGATGAATTTTATGGACGGTGAGGTTATTAAGAAAGATAGCCGGTTATATTTTGATGAAGGCAATATTCAGGTGAAGCTCGTCGAAGATATGTACCAGAAGGTCACCCCTTTGATAGGAAAAGAAGTAACTTTCGGTATACGTTCTGAGGATATCTATGATAAATTGTTTGTCTCTGAAGCGCCGCCAGAAAATATCGTCCGGGTAAATTGTGAAGTTGTTGAACCTATGGGTTCGGAAGCTTACCTTTATCTAAATACCGGAAGGCATATTTTTATTGCCCGTGTAGGGGCGCATGATAGGCCGAAAATCAACCAGGATATAGATGTAGTTTTTGATATGAGTAAGATTCATTTCTTTGATAAAGAAACTGAAAAAACAATCATCTAACAATAAAAATTCCATTAACCTCTTCAAAAGGTACCCTTCCTTAAGAACAATCAGCTATATTTTTCCCTTTTTTTCTTTATATATCTTCTTACCCATTTATTTAAAAATTCTACCTATTAGATTATTATTCGTATTGTATCTGGCCAATACCATTATTGCATTCTATCTATTTAATAGAAAATCAAGAAGAGAAAACCGCCTTAAGATTAAAAGCCAAGACCTACAGGAGAAAATAAATATCTTAAACGACGAGAATACCAGGGAGCTTAAAAATCAATCTGCACTAGGAGAAAAGATAAAGCGTTATAATAGCCTCAAAAATATTATCGAGGATATAAACCAGAATTTAGACTTAAACCTAATAGCGGATAATCTGGCTTCGATTACCTTCTTGCTTATCGCCAAAGATAAGGGTGTTTGTATCTTATATCTGGTAGATGATAAGACTCAGAAACTCACCCTTTTTAAAATAAAAAAAGAGAATAGGGAATGTATCGTAAAGGTAAAAGAAGGCGATATATTTGACACCTGGGTATTAAGGCACGCTCAAGCCCTATTCGTAGAAGATGTAAGCAGGGATTTCCGTTTTGATTTAGAAAAATTAAAGACTCAAGATTTGGAATCTATCTCGTCTTTGATTAGTTCCCCATTTATAAGCAGCCACAGGTTCTTAGGTATATTAAGACTGAACAATCCTGAACCTAATTTTTATTCGCAAGACGATTTCAGATTTCTGGTGACAATCTGCGACTTAGGGACAGTAGCCTTAGAAAATGCCCAACTTTTTCAAAGGACCCGGGATTTAGCTATACACGATGGATTAACTTCACTTTTTACTAAGGGGTATTTCCTGGAGCGCCTCAAAGAGGAATATATAAGGAGTATTCGCCAGCGTAGCCCTCTTTCATTATTGATGCTCGATATTGATTATTTCAAAAACTATAATGATAAATTTGGGCATACTGCCGGAGATATCGTATTAAAAAATTTAAGCCTTACCATGGTTGACTTCTTGAAAGATTTTAAGCCTTATATAGTAAGCCGTTTTGGCGGCGAGGAATTCTGCATCATTCTTCCCGGGATGGATAAAGAAGGGGCCTTTGCCGTTGGCGAACAGTTACGGCTGGCAATAGAAGGCTCTAAAATAATTTTACGTAAACAAGAAACACATATTACCGTATCTATCGGCGTATCCTGCCTTCCTTTGGGTGCAGAGGATGCAGAGGGACTCATCTTTAAGGCAGACCAGGCATTGTATACGGCAAAACAAAAAGGAAGGAATAGAATTGTTTGCGCTTAATAATTATGAATAATATCTGGTATTTAACGATATTTATCTTGCTGACTGTGTATTTATATTTTTGGCTTAAAAAGATGTTATATAAAAGTCTTTTTAAAGAGAAAAATAATTACCGGCGCCTTGAATATGAGCATAATAATATATTCCAGGAAAACACAAAACTTAAAAGAGATAATCTTGATTTAGAAAAAACCGTTGACCAGACGATAGCGCTCTATGATATCTCCAGAGACATATATAAACATTTAGACCCGGATGAGGTCTTTACTTCTTTTAGGGGCCAGATAAATAAATACGTCAGGATAGATGATTGCCAATTTCTTAAAAGCGACGCAGACCTCTCAGGCTATACTAACTATACAACCCTGCCCTTAAAGATAGACGAGAGCCTCATCGGGTATCTGCTAACTTGCGGAAATAAAGAAGAAGATAAAGATAAGTTTAATATCTTAGTTCAGCAGTTTCTCTTAGGCCTTAAAAGAGCCATTCTCTACCAGAGGGTTCAAGAATTAGCCATTACCGATAGCCTGACACAGGTATTCACTCGTAGATATTGCCTGGAAAGATTAGATGAAGAAATAGAGCGTTCGAAAAAATTCAAGTACAGTTTTTCTTTTCTGATGATTGATTTAGACTATTTTAAAGAATATAATGACCGCTATGGCCATTTAGTAGGAGATGCCATATTAAAAGAGGTAGCCAAGACCATAAAAGAAACTATAAGACAGATAGATTTAATGGCAAGATTCGGCGGAGAGGAATTTTTAATTATTCTGACCGAAACAGATAAAGAAAAAGCAAAGTTTGCTGCAGAGCGTATCCGCAAGGCGGCAGAAGATCAACACACCAGGGTCTATGATGAGGATTTAAAAGTTACTATAAGCATCGGTATATCTACATTCCCTGACGATGGAAAGGATGTACAGGCGCTTATTGATAAGGCAGATTCGCTTTTGTATCAGGCCAAGCAGGCAGGCAGAAATAGGATTTGTGCCTGATAATATTTTAGATATTGCAACCAGGATAATTTTGGTATAAAATAGAAAGCTATGGCAAAAAAATTTATTATTGGGGTTGACTTAGGCGGTACAAATTTAAAGATTGCATTGCTGGATTTAAAATACAGGATTAAGGATAAAAATATTTTAAGCACGCAGGTATGCTTAAAAAAAGAAAATTTGATTTCAACAATTGCGGATGCTATAAATAAGATTATAGAAAATAACCGGATAAAGAGAACAGATATATTAGGTATTGGTTTGGGACTGCCCGGACCCGTAGATATAAAAAGAGGCCTGGTTCATTTCCTGCCTAATATTGCCGGATACACAGAGGTGAATTTTGCACAAATCCTTAAGAGAAGATTAGGTCTACCCGTATCTTTGGATAATGACGCAAATTTAATGTGCCTGGCAGAGTATAAGTTAGGAGCAGCAAAGGGTTTTAAAAATATTGTCTGTCTTACCCTGGGCACAGGCGTAGGCGGCGGTATTATTATTGAAGGTAAGCTCTATCGCGGTTCCAATGATGCTGGCGGAGAAATAGGACATATCCCTATCAATGAAAGGGGCCCCCGCTGTAATTGCGGAGGCATTGCCTGCCTTGAGACATATATCGGCAATAATAGCATTCTAAGAGAGGCGCGCAGGTTATTCAGGCGGGATATCTCTCTGGAAGAGTTGAGTTCACTGGCAAAGAAGCCAGATAAAAGAGCGCAGGCCTTATGGTCTAAAATAGGAGGCCGCCTGGGAGTTGCGCTGGTGGGGGTCGTGAACTTACTGAATCCTGATTGTATTGTTATCGGCGGCGGTGTGGCTGGGGCCGGCAAAATATTATTTGCCAGATTAAGAGAGGTTATTTCTAGGCAAGCGATGAGCGTGCAATCCCGGCATCTCAAGATAGTTAAGGCAAGATTAGGTAATAATGCGGGTTTAATTGGCGCCGCTATTCTGGTAAAAGAGAGGGTAAGATTATGAAGATTTTTATTGATACGGCAAATATAAGCCAGATAAAAGAGGCAGTTGGCTTAGGGGTTATAGACGGGGTGACCACCAATCCCACTTTAATTGCTAAAGAGAATCGCCCGGCAGAGGACTTATTAAAAGAGATTTGTTCTTTGGTCTCGGGGCCAGTCAGCGCAGAAGTTATAAGCCTGGATACAGATGGTATGATTACGGAGGCGCGCAGGCTTTCTAAGATCGCCAAAAATATTGTGGTCAAGATTCCTTTGATTAAAGAGGGCCTGAAGGCAGTAAGGATTTTGTCTGGCGAGGATATAAAGACAAATGTTACTTTATGTTTTTCCCCTTCTCAGGCTTTATTAGTAGCCAAGAGCGGCGCAGATTATATATCGCCGTTTATTGGCAGGCTTGATGATATCGGCGCAAAGGGGATGGACTTGGTCAGAGATATCAGGACTATTTACCAGGCCTATGGTTTTAAGACCAAGATCATTGTGGCTTCTGTGCGTAATCCCCTGCATGTGGTGGATGCTGCCCTGCTGGGGGCAGATATCGCCACCATACCATTTGCAGTGATTGAACAGCTTATAAAACATCCTTTAACCGATATAGGCATACAGAGGTTTTTAGAGGATTACAAGAAGATTCCCAAGAAATGAAAGTTTACCGTTTACCGTTTACCGTTTTACTTGCTATTTGCTATTTGCTACTTGCTGCTATAGTCTATGCCCAAGATAAAAAGGCAGAGCCGATAATCGTCAACGGCGATATAGTTGAATATTCTACCAAAGATAAAGAAGTTACCGCTACAGGAAACGTGTCAGTAAGTTATCAGGGCACGACATTGACCTGCGAGAAATTAACCGTGAATCCAGATACCAAGGATGGAGTTGCCGAAGGCAATGCCAGATTAGAAGATGAAAAAGGGGTCATAGAAGGCTCAAGGATAATTTATAACTTCCAGGCCAAGAGCGGGATGATTATTGATTCAGAATTTAGGTCCAATCCGTTTTTTGGCAAGGCAGAGAAGACGGATAAGATAAGCGATGAGAAGTTTATTTCCCGCAGAGGATATATAAGTACCTGTAGTTATGATGAGCCGCATTATCGTTTCAAATCCAGGAAGATAGATTTTTTCCCTCATGAGAAAGTAAAGGCCACGGCCAATACTTTTTATGTGGGCAGAATGCCTTTGGCTTACCTTCCTCAATATACCCAGTCTCTTAAAGACCCTCTTATGCATGTGCAGTTGGTGCCGGGTAAAAGTAAAAACTGGGGTCCGTATGTATTGAGCGCTTGGAAGTACAGCATTACTGATAATATAAAAGGAAGGATTTACTCTGATTACCGGGATAGGTTAGGAGTAGCCGAGGGTTTCGGCGCCAATTATGATACTAAGATATTTGGTAAAGGAGACTTTAAATATTATTATACGCAGGAAAGGGCAAAAGGATTTGAAGAAGGCATACCTGCAGAGTTCCAAAGATTCCTTATCCGCTTGCGTCATCAATGGAATATAGATGAAAGGACAGAGTTGATTTCAGAGTATTATAAGATAACTGATTCTAAAAGGATAATCCATGGTACCGAACACAATGTCTTGAAAGATTACTTTCCCCGTGAATACGAGAAAGATTCCCTGCCTTTATCTTATGTTTCATTGCATCGTACCTTTGATTATTCCAGCCTGGATTTTCTTATGCAGAAGCGCATTAACCGGTGGTATGATCAAGAGGAAAAATTACCCGAAATAAAATACACCTTCCCTAGTCTTCAGCTTGGAGAAAGCCCTTTTTATTTTGAAAATCTCAGCTCATATGTAAATTACAATGACAAAAATGCAGTGCCTTCTCCTTCCTGGGATGATACAACGGAAAACAGGTTTGAGACTATGAATAAAATTTCCCTGCCTGCAAAGGCATCCTTTTTTAAATTAGTCCCTTTTGTTTCCAGCCAGCAGAACTTTCATGATAAAGATGTCTATGGCTGGACCTTAATAAATATTTTCACAGTGGGTTCAGAAGTAACTACTAAATTTTATCGCCTTTTTAATATAAAATCTGATTTTTTAGGCCTGGATATTAATGATTTAAGGCATATCATTACGCCTACAGCAAATTATTCTTATGCCCATACCTCTACCATGCCCACCAGTAAAGCCAAGTTTGGAGGGGGGGCTTCCACCGGAAATGCCTCTGTGGTGCTGGAGTTATCGAACAAGTTGCAGACAAAACGCAAGAATAATAAGGTGGATTTAGCCGATTTTAGGATAAGTAGTAATTATGCCATCAGGCCTAAATCCGGCGCTAAAAGAGGGAGTAGTTTTTCGGATTTCCTCTTTGATTTAGAACTTATTCCTTATTCCTGGATGAGGATAGATGCCGATACCACCTACAATCATTATCAGGATTATGTTTCTAATGCCAACTACGATGTTACTTTTGATTTTGGAGAAGAACGTTTTATCGCCTTTGGCCAGCGCTATCAGAGAAAGGGCGGTAATGAGATAACCTATAGTTTCAATTGGCGCCTCAGTCCAAAGTGGAAGTTTTTACTTTATCAGAGGCGCAATAGGGGCCATGTTCGTAGTATAACCAGAGGCCTGAAAGAGCAGGAATACAGTATCTCCAGGGACCTCCACTGCTGGACCGTGGATTTTACTTATAATGTAAAGAGGGGCGAAGGCGAGACTGTCTGGCTTATCTTTAGGTTAAAGGCATTTCCCGAAGTAGAATTTAATTATAATCAAATGTATCACGCGCCTAAATCCGGCTCGCAAGGATACCATTAAAATAATATGAATATTTCTATAATCGGTTCAGGTTATGTGGGGTTAGTTACTGGCGCCTGTTTCGCAGAATTAGGAAATAATGTTATCTGCGTTGACAACGATAATAAAAAAATCGCCGGTCTTAAAAAAGGTATTATCCCTATATATGAACCCGGGTTAGAAGAACTGGTAGCAACTAATCTGGCAAAGAAAAGGCTTAAGTTTGCTACTGGCATTAAGGAGGCAGTCAGCGCTTCTGAGGTTATCTTTATTGCCGTAGGCACGCCTTCTTTAGAGAACGGTGAAGCGGATCTTACGGGCATAGAGAATGTAGCTTATAATATAGCCATAAATATGAGAAGTTACCGTCTGATTGTGGAAAAGTCCACAGTGCCTGTGGAGACCGGTAAATGGGTTAAACATACAGTGCAAACTCATATCAGGCATAAGATTAAATTCGATGTTGCCTCCAACCCCGAGTTTTTAAGAGAGGGGCAGGCAATAAATGATTTTATGCACCCAGACAGGATTGTTATTGGGGTGGAGTCAAAGAAGGCAAGGGATATCCTGGTAAGTATATACAAACCCCTAAATGCGCCTTTGGTAATTACAGATATTAAATCCGCAGAATTAATTAAACATGCCTCCAACTCTTTGCTGGCCACAAAGATTTCTTTTATCAATGCTGTCTCTCGTATCTGTGATAAGGTTGGCGCAGACGCGGTAGAAGTTGCCGAGGGCATAGGTTTAGATAAAAGGATTAGTCGCGCCTTTCTGGACGCAGGCATAGGTTATGGCGGTTCATGTTTCCCTAAAGATTTAGATGCCTTTATCAATATATCCGAAAAATTAGGCTATAATTTCAAGCTGCTTAAGGCGGTTAGAGAGATAAACCAGCAGCAGAAAATTTTCTTTTTAGATAAAATAAAGGATATCTTATGGATAATTAAAGATAAAACTATAGGAATCCTGGGGTTATCATTTAAGCCTAATACTGATGATATACGCAATGCCCCCTCTATAGACATAATCAGGGCCCTTGAGGCAGAAGGGGCAAAGATAAAGGTCTATGACCCCAAGGCCACAGAGAAGGCGCAAGGGCTATTAGATAAAGTCAAATTCTGTAAAGACCCTTATGAGGTTAGCAGGGGCAGCGATTGCCTGTTAATCATTACAGAATGGGATGAATTTAAAGAACTGGATTTCTCTAAGATTAAGAAATTACTTAAAAGGCCCATTATTATCGATGGCCGCAATATTTATGAGCCAAAAAGAATGGAGAAATTAGGTTTTATTTATGTAGGTATTGGCAGAAAGGCTGCTGCAAAGGGCAGTTAGGGGGCTTAAAGTAAATATGGATAGTTTCTTTAGGGAATTTAAAAAAAAGATTCATAAAAAGCAAATTAAGATTGCGGTTGTGGGCCTGGGCTATGTAGGATTGCCTTTAGCGGTTGAGTTTGCCAAAAAAGGTTTTTCTGTCCTGGGGATAGATGTAGATAAAGATAGGCTCAACAGGATTAAAAAAAGAAAATCTTATATCTTGGATGTCAAAGAAGGCGACCTAAAAGCTGTCTTAGCAAATGGTAGATTTAGGGTAGAAGGCGGCTTCCATTCCTTAAACCAGATTGACGTTATTATTATTTGTGTGCCTACGCCTTTAAAACGAAAATATAGCCCGGATATATCTTTTATTATTCAGGCCGCAAGAGAGATTAAAAAGCACCTCTGCCCCGGCCAACTTATAGTTTTAGAAAGCACAACTTACCCCGGCACAACCGAAGAGGTGATCCTGCCGCTGTTGGAATCTAAGGGTTTAAAATGCGGCGAGGATTTTTATCTGGCATTTTCTCCTGAACGCATTGACCCCGGTAATGTCCAATATCCCCTGAACAAGATTCCTAAGGTTGTCGGTGGTATTACCAGCAGGGGAGCAGAGCTGACCACTCTCCTTTATAAAACGATAATTAAGAAAGTTATAGTGGTTTCTTCGGCGCGCACCGCAGAAGCAGTAAAGTTGTTTGAGAATACCTTTCGCATCGTCAATATTGGTCTGATTGATGAGATGGCGATGATGGCTCATGAGATGGGTATCAATATCTGGGAGGCAATTGAAGCCGCCAAGACAAAGCCCTTTGGTTTTATGCCCTTTTATCCAGGGCCAGGTTGTGGCGGACATTGCATACCTAAGGATCCACTCTATCTATATTGGAAAGCCAGGCATCATGGATTTAGTTCCCGTTTTATTAAATTAGCCTCTGATATTATTACATATATGCCAGAGTATGTAACGCAAAGGGTTATGGATTTATTAAGTAAGGAAAACAAAAAGATAAGTAAGGCCAGAATCTTGGTTGTAGGCGTTACCTATAAAAAAGATGTAAAAGACCTAAGAAAATCCCCGGCATTAGATATTATTGAGATTTTGCAGAATAAAAATTCTTTAGTCTCATACTACGACCCCTTAATCCCTTACCTGAAATTTAACCACATTAATCTTCAATCTATAACATTCAATAAGAAAGAGTTGAATAAGTTTGATTGTGCAGTTATTGCCAGTGACCATTCATCAGTGGATTATGATTTTATATTACGGAACAGCCGGTTTATTTTTGATACGCGTAATGTCTATAAGAATATAAAAGATAAGAAGATATTTAGATTATGAAAAATAGATTTCTTGTTACCGGCGGTGCTGGTTTTATCGGTTCCCATATTACAGAGGCATTAGTCAAAAAAGGGCGGGATGTAAAGGTCTTAGACAATTTCTCAAGTGGTAGAGAAGAGAATCTAAGCGCGGTTATAGATAAAGTAACACTAATAAAAGGCGATATACGTTCAAAGGATACATGTCTTAAGGTTACCAGAGGCATTGATTTTGTTTTACACCAGGCAGCATTAAGGAGCGTACCCAAGTCGTTCATCTATACTGGAGATTATAATGATGTCAACATCCAGGGTACCCTTAATTTATTAGAGGCCTCAGTTAAAAATAAGGTTAAAGTCTTTGTCTTTGCTTCATCCAGTTCCGTTTATGGTGAAGTTAAAGTTTTCCCGGAAAGAGAAGACTTTCCGCCAACTCCCATTTCTCCCTACGCCTTAACTAAATTGGTCGGCGAATATTACTGTAGGATATTCAGCCATAGCTTTGGCCTGCCTACCATATCCCTGCGTTATTTTAATGTGTTCGGCCCTCGGCAGGCATTAGATGACGAATACGCTATAGTGATACCTAAATTCATTACCTGCCTGCTTAAGAATGAGCCCGCTCCTATTTATGGAACTGGCAGGCAATCCCGGGATTTTACCTATGTCCAGAATGTTGTAACAGCAAACATCTTGGCTGCAGAGAGGCATAATGGCAAGGGAGAAACTTTTAATATCGCCAGCGGCAAGGATTACAGTATCTTAGAGTTGCTGAAGACCTTGAATAAGTTAATGCAGAAAGATATAAAGCCTCATTTTTTAGATAGGCGCCCAGGAGATGTATTCAGGACCTTGGCTGATTTATCAAGATCTAAGAAGCTTTTAGGGTTTGAGCCAAAAATAGACTTTATCAAGGGTTTGAAATCGACTGTTGAATATTTTAGAGAAAATGCCTAAGAAAGTCATAGTTATTACAGGTGGGGCGGGTTTTATTGGTTCGCATCTATGCGATAAGTTAATAGAAAATGAATATAAGGTTATCTGTTTAGATAATTTTATAACCGGTAGATTAGAAAATATAACACATCTGCTCAAGGATAAAAATTTTAAACTTTTAGAGCGTAATGTTACAGAATATATCAAGATTAAAGGCAGGGTTGACTATATTCTTCATTTTGCCTCGCCAGCAAGCCCTGTAGATTATTTAAATCATCCCATCCCTACCTTAAAAGTTGGTTCATTAGGGACGCATAATACCTTGGGCCTGGCTAAGGCAAAGAAAGCAAGGTATATTTTAGCTTCAACCAGTGAAATTTACGGAGATCCGCTAGTGCATCCTCAAAGGGAAGATTATTATGGTAATGTTAATTGTATTGGCCCCCGCGGAGTTTATGACGAAGCCAAGCGTTTTGCCGAAGCGCTGACTATGGCATATCATAGAGTGCATAAGATAGACACCAGGATTGCCAGGATTTTCAATACCTTTGGACCACGCATGAGAATAAATGACGGAAGAGTTGTCCCTAATTTTACCCATCAAGCATTGAGTAATCAACCTTTGACTGTCTACGGCCAGGGCATCCAGACCCGCTCTTTTTGTTATATTTCGGATTTAGTTGAGGGTATATATAGGCTTATGCACTCTAAAGGGAATGAGCCCATAAACTTAGGTAATCCCGGCGAATTTACTGTTTTGGCATTAGCAAAACTGGTCTTAAAAATAACCCGCAGTAGAAGCAAGATTATATTTAAACCCCTGCCTGCGGATGACCCTAAGCAGCGCCGGCCAGATATTACTAAAGCCAAAAGTATACTTAACTGGCGTCCCCAGATAGAGTTAAGAGAAGGGCTGGTTAAGACAATAGAGTGGTTTAGGGCAGGCAGCGAGCCTTAAAAAGGGCGAGGTTGAACTCTGGGAATTTATATGCTATATTTACGTATAGAAGGGATATAATACAACCTATTCTTCGCCTTAAAATTTTAAGGGCACTGATACTTAGTGAAGATGGAGAATAGGTCTTTATTTTACTTGACAAAAGAACGGGGGGGTGATATAAAAGAATAAGCAAGAGAAATTAAGGTGACCGGCACTGGAAGTTTGTCTCTTAGAAGATAGGCGTAAGAAGAGGTTAGCAGTTATAAAAGTTATATAATTATTCTAATAAGAGGCAAAGAAAGTA
>JAHIOW010000033.1 GCA_018895075.1 Candidatus Omnitrophota bacterium
CGGGTGGCTTAAAGAACAAGAGTTACCTCTTGCCTCTCACCTCTCGCTATGCGGCTGACAGACGTTTACCGCATCCTGAACGTTACATCAGGATAGATTACAAAGAGCTTAGCTTGGCACGCAATTGTTTTTTATTCATTTGTTTATGGCCTTTCTCTTAGATTTTCTTTTCTCATAGTTACAAAGTAAAATTGCCAATAGAGTTGGGATAGGTAAAATAAAGGCTAAATCATATTCGCTTTTAGTCTTCAATACATATATACTTATAAAGAGAAAGGTAATAAACCAAATGAGTTTCCTTAGAATATGCAACTTAAACCCATCGCAAAAACAAAATCCTACAAAAAAAGCATATAGACTAAGCGCTAAAAATTGCATAAGTAATATCTTACCCATTATCACCTCCGCGCAACTATTAAGTCTTCCTGCGAAACACAGACAAAACAGGACCTACTTATACTATTAAATTTTACTTACGTTTCTTACTTCTTCCTTTCGAAGAAACTATTCTTATAATTTTGCCTACAACTTCTTTTACGGAAATCTTAGATGTATCTATGGCCTTATCTGCCTGGGCGTAAAAGGGAGCGCGCAATTTAAGCAATAACTCTATCTGTTTTTTGGGGTCAGCTACATTTAAAAGGGGCCGATGCCTGTAACCAGCTGTCCTTTCTAATATCGCCTCGGACGTTGCAGTTAAGCAAATAATCATGCCACTTTGTTTCATTGTTTTGATATTGTTTTTATCTATAACAATGCCGCCGCCACAGGCAACCACAAATTCCTTTTCTCTGGCTACTTCTTGTAAAACCTGCTTTTCTATCCTGCGAAAATAGGGTTCGCCGTATTTAGCAAAAATATCAGGAATGCTCCTCTTCTCCTTTAATGCAATTAATTCATCCAGGTCAACAAACTGCCATTTCTTTTGCTTGGCTAATTCTTTGCCTACTGCGGTCTTACCTGTTGCCATGAACCCTACTAAGTAAATATTATTTTTCATTTTACTTAGGGACACCCTTCCAGCCAAAGCTAAGGGTGTCTCCTCGACAGTTAGTTAGGGGACACCCTCCCGATTGGCAGAAAGGGTGTCCCTATTAGAACTACTCTTGATACGCTGCCAGCACAAGTTCGGTTAATTCTTGATGTATTTCCTTGTTAGTCGGGTAAACCGTATTGTACCATTTTCCGTCTTTACCCTGATGCCGCGGCATACCCAGGAATAACCCATTTGCTCCGCTGACAATACGCAGGCCCTTAATCACAATGCCGCCCAAGGAGATATCCACAAAGGCCTTGAGTTTTGAATCGCCGTCAACCTTGTAGATACGGCTGACTGCAACTGTATTATCTTCCATGTTTATCACCTCCTTCTACATCAATAGACGCAGGAGGTGATAATTTCTAACGCATTCTTTTTAAATAATTCTGATAATTTTCTTTTATGTCCTTCAGGCTGTCGCTACCAAACTTCTCTAAAAGGGCATCTGTCAGTACAAAGGCAGAGGCTGATTCTGCAATCACGCCGGCAGATTCTACCACGCAGATATCCGAACGCTCAATTGCTGCTTTTTTAGCCCTCTTGGTAACTATATTAACTGAATCCAGCGGTTTTAATAAAGTAGAGATGGGTTTCATACAGGCGCGGATAATAATATCCTGGCCATTGGATATACCGCCCTCAATGCCGCCGGCATTATTGGTCCTGCGAAAATATCCCTTAGCCTTAGAATAATAAATGGCATCGTGAACAAGAGAGCCAAATCTATACGCATAGTCAAAACCTAAACCAATTTCCATTGCCTTAATCCCGGGGATAGACATTATTGCCTGGGCTAGCCGGCCATCCAGACGCTCATCAGGCTGAACATAACTGCCTAATCCCGCTGGCGCGCCCTTGACTATTACCTCAAAGATACCGCCTACTGTATCTTTTTTTATCTTGGCCTGGAGTATTTTTTTCTTCATACCTACAGCTGAAGACTCTCCACCCACAGATAAGACCCTGCTGGATATCCTGATCTTAAATTCGGTTAAGAAGAGCTTACATATCGCACCTATCCCTACACGGCTTGCGGTTTCTCTGGCTGAGGCGCGCTCTAATACATTCCTGATATCGCCAAAACCATATTTTAAGAGACCAGCTAAATCCGCATGGCCCGGGCGCGGACAGGTCACCTTGGGTAATCTCTCAATACTAAAATCCTTATTCTCAATCAACAGGGCAATAGGACTGCCCAGGGTCACATCCTTTTTTAACCCGGCCAGTATCTCGGCTTTATCCTTTTCAATCTGCATGCGCAAACCCCTGCCAAAACCTGATTGCCTGCGCGCCAGTTCCTGGTCTATCTTTTTTATATCTACCCTCAAACCTGCGGGCATCCCTTCCAAAATAGCCACCAGGGCCTTTCCATGCGATTCTCCTGCAGTTAAGTATCTTAACATATCTACCTCCTCTTAATTATCTGACCAGAGGCCGCGTTTATTTGCGCGCGCCTGCCGGTATAACCTTAAGAATAAATCCGCATATTTAACATTGGGGGATATAGTCATTAAGGAGGCGTATCCTTCTTCTACGATTTTGGCATTGACAAATGTCCCATCTGGTAAATATGCATAAGCCAGTAATCTGGCGTATCTATCATACGTCTCTACGTCACATTCTAAATTAACGCGCTTAGTTTCTACCAATTTCCTGGTGAATTCATAGGCGCGCCTGCCCAACTCCTGAATGGTACGTATATCCTCGCCAGTCCTCTGGCTGTCTCTGTAAAGTTTATCTGACTCGTGCATCTCAGGCGTATCTATACCAATCAGCCGTACCCTTTTCCCGTTTTCCAGTTGCAGGGTATCGCCATCAATAACCCTTTTTACCCGGACTTCAGTATAAGTATATTGGATTTGGGATGACTCATCAGCATAAAGACAAAGATTAATAAGTAAAATGGCCCAGATAAATAGAAAAATAATTTTAGTGAACTTGTAGAGTGGAGCAGTGGTGCGTTGAGAGTTATTTTCTTTACTCACGTTCCCACCGCCCCCTCATCAAACCGTGCGTGAGGTTTTCCCTCACACGGCTTTCCGATAACATTTCTTCAAAAGGTTTTCGCCCAACAGACAC